>JAYUUH010000032.1:0-2172 GCA_043754745.1 Lysobacter sp. | reverse complement strand
CCGATACCACGGCACTCTCTATGCCGGCGTGACCTCTGATCTCATCAAACGCATCTGGCAGCATAAGAGCAATCTTGTTGAGGGCTTTACCCGGAAATATGGCGTGCATCAACTCGTTTGGTACGAGCTCCATGCGACGATGCATGAGGCCATCGCGCGCGAAAAAGCGATCAAGGAATGGAAGCGCATTTGGAAGATCGAACTGGTCGAGCAAGGCAACCCGCAATGGCGTGACTTGTATGACGAGATCGTGTGAAAAGCTGGATCCCGGCGTTCGCCGGGACGACGGGAATTGATCAACGATGATGGTGGACAACGGATCGGCATCGCACGGATGCGACCCGCACTGCAGTTGCTCTGACTCATGATCTGGAATCTGCTGCATGCGACGCTCGCCGATGCGATGATGGCAAAGCCCCCAGATGCCAGACCCGACACCAATGACCACCTCCACCACCTTCCACGCTTTCCGCATCCGCAACGACAGCGCCGGCTACCGCAGCGGTATCGAAGAGGTGTCGATCGACGACCTCGCCCCGGGCGAGATCGTGATCAAGACGGCGTATTCGTCGGTGAACTACAAGGACGCGCTCGCCGGGACCGGCGAAGGCAAGATCCTGCGTTTCTTTCCGCTGGTCGGCGGCATCGACGTGGCCGGGCACGTGGTGTCGTCGACCGATCCGAAATTCAGGGAAGGCGATGCGGTGCTGGTCACCGGCAGCGGGCTCAGCGAGACCCGCGACGGTGGCTATGGTCAATACGCGCGGATCGAAGCGAAGTGGGCGATCCCCCTGCCCGCCGGGCTGAGCCTGCGCGAAAGCATGATCATCGGCACCGCCGGCTTCACCGCCGCGCTGGCGCTCCTGCGGATGGAAGACAACCGGCAGACGCCCGCGCTGGGGCCGGTAGCGGTGACCGGCGCCACGGGCGGCGTGGGCTCCCTGGCCGTCGATATCTTCAGCCGCGCCGGTTACGAGGTGCACGCGATCAGCGGCAAACCCGAGCACGCCGATTACCTCAAGCGCCTCGGCGCGACCCAAGTGCTGGGCCGCGACGTGCTGACTGAAGCGAAAGCCCTGGAGGCCGCGCGCTTCGGCGGCGGTCTGGACAACGTCGGCGGGCCCATGCTGGCCAGCCTGCTCGCCCGCACCCGTCCCTACGGCAATGTCGCCAGTGCCGGTCTCGCCGCCTCGGCCGACCTGCCGACCACGGTCATGCCGTTTATCATCCGCGGCGTCTCCCTGCTGGGTGTGGCTTCGGCCGGCACCGCCCGGGATATCCGTGATGAGGTATGGAAACGGCTCGCGGCGGACTGGAAGCCCGCCCATCTGGGCGCCATCTGCACCCGCGAGGCGACGCTGACGGAGCTGCCGGGGGTATTCGCCGGCATGTTGGCCGGGGGCTCGTTCGGACGGACGCTGGTCCGGCTGGATTGACCGGTCCACCGGGATTCGGGCCGGAACACCCGCAGCTTGTGGATTGCCTCAACAAATGCCGCCGCGCCGCTTCCGGGCGGCGGCCGGGACGACTACACTGGCGGCAGTCTTACTGGGGGTCCACATGGCACGCATCCTGATCGTCGACGATTCTCCATCGCAGTTGATGGGCATACGCCGCATCGTCGAAAAACTCGGGCATGAAGCCCTCACCGCAGAAGACGGTGCCGCCGGCGTGGAAGTCGCCAAGCGCGAGATCCCCGACCTGATCCTGATGGACGTGGTGATGCCGAACCTCAACGGGTTCCAAGCCACCCGCACCATCTGCCGCGAGCCGAGCACCAAGCACATCCCGATCGTGCTGGTGACCACCAAGGATCAGGACACCGACCGCATGTGGGGCATGCGTCAGGGCGCGAAGGCGTATCTGACCAAGCCTTTCAGCGAAACCGAGCTGTCGGACACCATCACCAAATACGTCACCGGTCTAGGCTAGTCGGCGGGCCGCAGACGCGGCGGCCTCTTCAGCGACCAGTCGAGGATCACGCCCGACGCCAGTCGTCTCCGAAGACATCGCGCATCTGCCGGTAGGCATCGCGTTCTTCGTCGGTATTCGCCTTGGGCGCCAATATTTCCAGTTCGACGATCTGATCGCCTGCCGGCACGCTGCCAGCGCCCGGCAGACCGCGACCGCGCAGCCGCAGTTTGCGACCGCCTTCTGAATCCGCGGGGATCT
>JAYUUH010000031.1:0-6423 GCA_043754745.1 Lysobacter sp. | reverse complement strand
TGTAGAGCGGCCTTCAGGCCGCTGGAAGATCGCAACGATGTAGAGCGGCCTTCAGGCCGTTGGAAGATCGCAACGAAAGCCCCAGCGGCCTGAAGGCCGCTCTACGGTCCGATCCACCATCGTCAGCCGTGTTCGCGCGTGCTCTCGGTGATAATTCCGCGCATGACCACCTCCGACCTCCCCGCCGCCGCCCGCGCGGACCTCGATGCCGGCCTGCAGGCGCTGCAGCTCGACCCTGCGCTGGCCCTGCCGCTGGCGCGCTATCTCGCGCTGCTGCTGCGCTGGAATGCTACCTATAACCTCACCGCCATCCGCGACCCGCGCGAGATGGTGACCAAACACCTGCTGGACTCGCTGGCGATGGCGCCGTTCGTGGCTGCGATGCCGACCCTGGCCGACCTCGGCACCGGCGCGGGGCTGCCCGGCATCCCGCTGGCGATCGCGGTGCCCGGTCTGCGCGTCACCCTGGTGGAATCGGCCGGCAAGAAGGCCCGGTTCATGCGCGAAGCCATCCGCACCCTCGGCCTGAGCAACGCCGAGGTGGCCGAATCTCGGATCGAAGCGCTGGACCGTCCGGGCGGACTCCAGACCGGAACGTTCATGGCGATCACCGCCCGCGCGCTGGCCACGCTGCCGCAAATCCTGACCCTGGGCGGACATCTGCTGGCGCCCGGCGGCGTACTGCTGGCGATGAAGGGCACTCGCCCGGACGATGAGATCGCAGGCCTGCCCGCGGGCTGGGCGCTGCGCGATATCCATCCGCTGACCGTGCCCGGATTGGGCGCGGAACGGCATCTCGTGGTGGTCGGCCATGCCGGGCCGACCAAAGGCTGAGGGCAACGACCGCCTTCAGCAGGCATAATCCGCGGTTCGGCCCGCGTCGCCCCGGCGCGGACTTCCCGGCTTCGACCCGGCCAACACCTGACTTCCGGACCCCTCCATGGCCCGCATCATCGCCATCGCCAACCAGAAAGGCGGGGTCGGCAAGACCACCACCGCGGTCAATCTCGCCGCCGCGCTGGCGCAGGCGCCCAAGCGCGTGCTGCTGGTCGACCTCGACGCCCAGGGCAACGCCACCATGGGCAGCGGCGTCGACAAGCGCGAACTGGCCGGCTCCACTTGCGACGTGATGCTGGAGGAAATGCATGCGGTCGACGTGATCGTGCGCACCGCCGAAGGCTTCGACTTGATGCCGGGCAACAACGACCTGACCGCGGCCGAAATCGAGCTGATGGACGAACCGGGCCGCGAACAGCGGCTCAAGCGCGCGATCGAAACCGTACGCGACCGCTACGACTTCATCCTGATCGACTGCCCCCCGGCGCTATCGCTGCTCACGCTGAACGCGCTGACCGCCGCCGATTCGATCCTGGTGCCGATGCAGTGCGAGTACTACGCGCTGGAAGGGCTCAGCTCGCTGCTGCAGACCATCGACGCGCTGAAGGCCAAGCTCAATCCGGATCTGGAAATCGAAGGCGTGTTGCGCACCATGTTCGACGTGCGCAACAACCTCGCCAACGCCGTCTCGGCGGACCTCACCGCGCACTTCGGCGACAAGGTCTTCCGCACCATCATCCCGCGCAACGTGCGCCTGGCCGAGGCGCCCAGCCACGGCCAGAGCATCGTCGGTTACGACAAGGGGTCGCGCGGGGCCATCGCTTATCTCGGGCTGGCCGGCGAAGTGATCCGCCACCAGCGCGAACGCACGCAACAGGCCGGCGCCGGCGGTGCGCACCACAAGACCCCGGGGATGTCCGCATGAGCACCGTGAAAAAGCGTGGCCTCGGCCGCGGCCTCGAAGCCTTGCTCGGCCCCAAGGCCGCGGCGGAAGCGCCCGCGCTGGAAGCCACGTCCACCGACACCCTGCGGATGCTGCCGGTCGATGCGCTGACACCCGGCAAGTACCAGCCGCGCCGCGCGATGGACCCGGGCAAGCTCACCGAGCTGGCCGAATCGATCAAGGCGCAGGGCGTGATCCAGCCCATCGTCGTGCGCGAGATCGCCAAGGACAAGGGCGGCAAGGTCTACGAGATCATCGCCGGCGAACGCCGCTGGCGCGCGTCGCAGCAGGCCGGGCTGAAGGAAATCCCGGTGGTCGTCCGCGAAGTCGACGACCGCACCGTGGTCGCGATGGCGCTGATCGAGAACATCCAGCGCGAAGACCTCAACCCGCTGGAAGAAGCGCAGGCGCTGCAGCGGCTGATCGACGAATTCGACCTCACCCATGCGCAGGCCGCCGAAGCGGTGGGCCGCTCGCGCGCCGCGGTCTCCAACCTGTTGCGCCTGCTGGAACTGCCGGCCGACATCCGCACCCTGGTGGAAACCCGCGCGCTGGAAATGGGCCACGCCCGCGCTCTGCTGTCGCTGGCGCCGCAGGCCGCGATCGCGCTGGCCCGCCAGGCTGCCGAACTGGGCTGGTCGGTGCGCGAAGTCGAACACCGCGTGCAGCAGTACGCCGCCGGCCAGGTGCCCACCGGCGCCAAAGCCAAGACCACCAATGGCGCCAAGCTCAAACCGCAGGCCGACATCGTCGCGCTGGAGCGCGACCTGTCCGAATCGCTGGGCACCACCGTCAACGTGCTGCACGGTCGCGGCGGCAAGGGCCGGCTGGTGATCCACTACACCGATCTGGACACCCTGGAAGGCGTGCTGGAGCGGTTGAAGGCGCGGACCTGATCCTGCCATGTAGCACTCATGTGCTACATTTTGCATCCGCTCGCCGCAAGGCAATCGCCATGTCCACGACCACCATCCGCATTCCCGATGAGCTGAAGGCGCGTTTGTCGCGTATCGCGGAGCAGGAAGGCACCTCGACCCATGGTCTGATTCTTGAAGCCATTGCCGAGAAAGCCGATGCGCTGGAACGCCGCCAAGCGTTCCACGAGGAAGCCCGCGAAAGACTTGCGGAGATGGAGACGTCGGGTATGGGGATCGAGTGGGACGACATGAAACGTTACCTGCGTGCACGGATGGCGGGCGAGGATGTGCCGCTGCCGGCTCCCAAGCCCATCCGGGGCTAAAGACTTGGCCCAGCTTTTTTTCTCGGAATGGATCGACGCGGACCTGCGGCGGATCGTCGACCACTTGCGCGAACATGCATCGACCGACGGTACCGATCGGCTGGCAGGGCTGATCGGCGCCGTCGACGTTCTCGCCGCCAACCCGCTCATCGGCCGTCCCTGCGGCGACGGTCTGCGCGAGCTGGTGATCGGGCGTGGAATGCGGGGCTACCTTGCGCTGTACCACTACGACGAACGGATGGACCTCGTGAGGATTCTCGCAATCCGTTCGCAACGTGAATCCGGATACCCAATCCCATGACAACCCCCCATCTTTCCGTCGTCGTCCCCGTGTTCAACGAGCGCGACAACGTGACGCCCTTGATCAACGAAATCATCGCAGCGCTGCGCGGCAACGCGCTGCTGAAAGGCGAGGCGTTCGAGATCGTCTACGTCGACGACTGCTCGCGCGACGACACGCTGGATGTGTTGAAAAAGCTCAAGGCCGACGTGCCGGAACTGCGCGTGATCAAACACGTCAGCCAGAGTGGGCAGAGCACCGCTGTGCGCACCGGCGTGAAGGCCGCGCGCGGCGAATGGATCGCCACCCTCGACGGCGATGGCCAGAACGATCCGGCGGACATCCCGAAGCTGCTGGCCGAACGCGAAACCTCCGCCGCCGACGTGAAGCTGTTCGCCGGCTGGCGCGTGCAGCGCAAGGACACCGGCAGCAAGCGCTGGGCGTCGAAACTCGCGAATGCGATTCGCAGCCGCATGCTGCAGGACGCCACGCCCGACACCGGCTGCGGCATCAAGCTGTTCGAGCGCGAAGCCTTCCTCGATCTGCCGTATTTCAACCACATGCATCGCTACCTGCCGGCGCTGATGCAGCGCGCCGGCTGGAAAACCGTCAGCGTGCCGGTGAACCACCGGCACCGCGCCAGCGGCGTATCGAAATACAACAACCTCAACCGCGCGCTGGTCGGACTTCGCGATCTGCGCGGCGTGGCCTGGCTGATCGCGCGCAGCAAGCGCACCGCGGTCGAGGAGCTTTGAACATGCCGATCGACTTCATGAACGCGCCGATCTCCTGGCTGGAGTGGACCGGCATCCACATGAGCCCGTGGAAGATGATCGGCCTGACCGGCGCGCTGATGTTCGGCGGCCGCTGGCTGGTGCAGTTCATCGCCAGCAAGCGTCACGGCAAGCCGGTGATCCCGCGCGCGTTCTGGTACATGAGCCTGGTCGGCAGCGCGATGACGCTGTCGTATTTCGTCTTCTCGCAGAAACAGGACTCGGTCGGCATCATCCAGAATCTGTTCCCGTCGTTCACCGCCGCCTACAGCCTGTATCTCGATATCAAGCACCGCGGCTGGCATCGCGACCGCAATACGCACTGACCGGCCCCGGCAGCCAATGAAGCAGCGGCGAAAACGATGTCGTGCCAACGGCTGACGACAGCGAAACGCAAACGATGGTTGTAGATCACGTCGTCGGTGTCGCGCGCATCCGCAACGCGGTGTAGACCAGCATCAGCACCGCCAGCGCGATCCCGATCGCCATCCATTCCTTGGCGGTGAGCGTGGTGACGATGGCCACCATCGCGATGAACGACAGCAGCGGAATCGACGGGCCGCCGGGCAGGACGAAGGGTTCGCCGCGGCTTTCCTCCAGGTTTTGGCGCAGGTCGATGCGCTGCGCGCGCCACGCGGCGAGGCTGACCAGGCCGTACATCAGGCAGATCGCGCCGCCGGAGATCAGCACCAGCGCATCGAAGCTGCCACCGAGCGCGAGCACCCAGGCCAGGCCCGCATGCGCGATCAGCGCCAGCAGCGGCACGCGATGCGTGGCGGTGACCCGGCCGAACGCGCGCGGCAGGTAGCCGTCGCGGCCCAGCGCGAACACCAGCCGCGAGGTGCCCAGCAGATTGCCGAGCAGAAAACCGGCCATCGAGATGCAGGCGGTGATCAGCAGCAGGGTGCGCCCCGGCGCCCACAGCGCGGCGGCGGTGTCGGCGATCGGCACGCCGCTCTTCGCCAGCGCGGGACCGAGCAGACCCTGGCCGACGATCTGCAGGCCCAGATACAGCAGCACCACCAGCAGGATCGCGGCGATGGTCGCGCGCGGCACGTTGCGCGCGGGGTCGCGCAGCTCGCCCGACGGCACCAGCGCGGTCTCCATGCCGGAGTAGGCGAACATCACCAGCACCATCGACGCGCCCAGCGCGGACACCGACGGCACGTCGCCGAACGAGAAACTCACCAGGCTCCAGTCGACGAAGAACACGCCGACGCCGGCGAGCACGAACAGTGGCGCGAGTTTCAGCGTGGCCAGCACCGCGATCGCGCGCGCGCCGAGCTTCACGCCGAATGCATTGAGCGCGAGCAGCAGCGCGTAGAGACTCGTGAGCAGCGCCGCGCGCGGCCACGGGTTCCCGGGATCGGAGAACATCGGCGCGAGCGTGCCGACCTGCACCGTGAACGCCGCGGCGACGCCTGCGCTTGAGGAGATATTGCTGATCCACATCAACGCGCCAGCGAGGAAGCCCGCGAACGGGCCGAACACCGCGGTGAGATAGGTGTACGGCCCGCCGGTGGCCTGGGTGCGGCTGCCGATGGCGGCGAAACACAGCGCGACCGGCACGATCGCCAGCGCGCCGGCCAGCAGCGCCAGCGGCGCGGCGCTGCCCATTTTTTCGGCCAGCGACGACGGCATGCTGAAGATGCCGCCGCCGATGATGACGTTGATCACGGCGGCGGTCAGCGCGAAGGTGCCGACCGCGCGGATCAGCGCGGCGTCGCCTTCGAGCGGACGGGCAGTTGCGGGTTCGGACATGGGTGGATGCTCATGGGCGAAAGGCCGCAGGGTGGCAGACCGCTCACACTTTGGCGAGGGTCACCGCGAAGGGTCGATTTCCTGTAGGAGCGCCGGAAGGCGCGACGAATTACGGGTTCTCAACAGCCGAATGGCTGGTCAAGCATTACCGTCGTCTGTCGCGCCTTCCGGCGCTCCTGCACGCAGCGAGCGGGCCGGCCGTCATCCCTCACGGCTTCAGGTTAGCATCGCGGCACTCACCGGAGACTCCTGCATGCGCACGTCCCTGCTCGCCCTGCCCCTTGCCTGTGCGTGCCTCGCCTGCGCGCTCGGCGCACTGCCCGCGCATGCCGCCGACATGGCGCGTGCCGGAGTGCGCGCCCAAGCCGAACGCCTCGGCCCGAAAGTGCTGGCCTGGCGGCGCGACATCCACCAGAACCCGGAACTGGGCAACCGCGAGGTGCGTACCTCGAAACTCGTCGCCGACCACTTGCGCGCGCTCGGGCTCGACGTGAAGACCGGCATCGCCACCACCGGCGTGGTCGCGGTGCTGAAGGGCGGCAAACCCGGGCCGCGCATCGCGATCCGCGCCGACATGGACGCGCTGCCG
>JAYUUH010000030.1:0-6427 GCA_043754745.1 Lysobacter sp. | reverse complement strand
GCCATGGCGAAGGGGTCGTCGGATTCCGGCTCATGCGAAGCCCAGGGCCCGGGGGGTGGGCAGAAGTTAATATCCACGGAACCCTGCTAGCTTGATTCGCATGAACGCGCCCGAGCCCCTGATGAACATGCATGAGGCGCCGGCGTCCGTTCCGCCCGCCTGCTCCGGCCCCGCTACCCCCGGGTTTCGGGAGGCATTGGGACTCTGGTTCAAGATCGGCTGCATCAGCTTCGGCGGACCGGCGGGCCAGATCGCGCTGCTCCATCAGGAACTCGTGGAACGCCGGCGCTGGATTTCGGAAAAGCGTTTTATTCATGCTTTGAACTACTGCATGCTGCTGCCCGGCCCGGAAGCCCAGCAGTTGGCGACGTATATCGGCTGGTTGCTGCACCGCACGCGCGGAGGGATCGCCGCTGGCGTGCTGTTCGTCCTGCCTTCGTTGGTCGTGCTGATCACGCTGTCCTGGCTCTATATCGCATTCGGGGATATACCCGTGGTGGCCGGACTGTTCTACGGCATCAAACCCGCGGTGACGGCGATCGTGCTGCATGCCGCTTACCGGATCGGCTCCCGGGTCCTCATGAATGGTTGGCTCTGGGGGATCGCGATCGCATCGTTCCTGGCGGTCTTTGCACTCTCAGTTCCTTTCCCTGCGATCGTCGCGGGGGCCGCTCTGACTGGCTACGTGGGTGGACGTCTCGCCCCAGCCAGGTTCGCCCCCACCAGTGGCGGGCACGCGGCCGCCGGTGCGCCGGTGGGACAGGCATTGATCGACGACGACACGCCTGTTCCGCCGCATGCCCGATTCCAGTGGCGTGGACTGGTCAAGGTGGTGTCGTGGGGGATGGTGCTATGGATCGTACCGATCGGCGCGCTCACGCTGAGTCTCGGTTGGCAGAATGGATTCACGCAAATGGGCTGGTTCTTCACCAAGGCCGCGCTATTAACCTTCGGTGGCGCCTACGCCGTCCTTCCTTACGTCTATCAGGGAGCGGTGGAGAGCTACGGGTGGCTGACGCCAACCCAGATGATCGACGGGCTCGCGCTCGGCGAAACCACCCCCGGCCCACTGATCATGGTCGTCGCGTTCGTCGGTTTCGTCGGCGCTTACGCCAATCAGTTCATGGGTCCTGAGGCCCCGTTCCTGGCCGGCGCGCTCGCGGCGTGCCTGGTGACCTGGTTCACCTTCCTGCCGTCGTTCGTCTTTATTCTTGCCGGCGGGCCATTCGTCGAGTCCACGCGCGGCAACCTGCGCTTCACCGCGCCATTGACCGCGATCACCGCCGCGGTGGTGGGTGTGATCGTGAACCTCGCGATGTTCTTCGGCTACCACGTCCTGTGGCCCAAGGGCTTTTCAGGAAGCCTGGATGTCTGGGCGGCCCTGATCCTGGTTGGCGCTGCGCTGGCGTTGTTTCGCTTCAAGCAGAACGTGATCCTGGTCATTGCGGGGTCCGCACTGACGGGCTGGCTGTTGCAAACGATCCTGTAAGCAGCGTGATTGGAACTCCGGTCACGCTGGTGATGCTCGACGCCCCAAGCGAGCGGCCACGCAATGGCTTGGCCGGTGGTGCCGAAGTAGACGATCTTCAGCACCAAGGGTTCGCACTGTCAAACCTGCATGTCCACGACGAGTCTGGCCGCCGGCGAGGATTTGTACTCCCGAGCGAAGAATCGTCATCGCGAGCGTTGGAGTTCTTGAACTTGTTGCAGAGGGTGCCATCTGGCCGCGCGAACAGGGTCAGGTACAGCTCGTTCGGGGAAAAGCAGCAGGTCAGCGATCCCGGGGAGCGGTCGGCCAGCCACCCATGCGCCGGGTAGAGATATCGCCGTCCCAGCCTACGCCGGACGGCGAGAACCCCGCCTCAGATCTGCGCCGGTGCGTTGATCTGCGCCTGCTTGCGCACGATCAGCATCGCGATCTCCAGCGCCTGCTCGTAGTTCAGGCGCGGATCGACCGTCGTGCGGTACGCGCGTTCCAGATCGATGTCGGTGATGTCGCGGGCGCCGCCGGTGCATTCGGTCACGTCCTCGCCGGTCAGTTCCAGATGCACACCGCCCAGACGGGTGCCGGCCGCTGCGTGCAGCTCGAACGCCTGCTCCAACTCGCTGCGGATGTTCACGAAACGGCGGGTCTTGTAGCCGTTTCTGGTCGCCTCGGTGTTGCCGTGCATCGGATCGCAGATCCACAGCACGCGGCGGCCGTCGCGCTTCAGCGCCTCCAGCAGCGGCGGCAGTTTCTCGGCGATCGAGGTCGCGCTCATGCGATGGATCAGGCTCAGGCGGCCGGGCTCGTCGTTCGGATTCAGCATGTCGATCACGCGCAGCAGCTGATCCGGGGTCACCGACGGACCGACCTTGATCGCGATCGGATTGCGGATGCCGCGGAAATACTCCGCATGCGCGCCATCGACCGCGGCGGTGCGCATGCCGATCCACGGGAAATGCGTGCCGAGGTTGAACCAGCCGGCTTGGCGCGGCACCTGCCGGGTCACGCCTTCCTCGTACGGCAATAGCAGCGCCTCGTGCGAAGTGTAGAACTCGACGCTGCGCAGGTTGTGCAGCGACTCGCCGGACAACGTTTCCATGAAGCGCACGGCGTCGCCGATACCCGCGACCATCTTCTGGTATTCCTCGGCGAGCGGCGAATGGCCGACCCAGCCGAGATTCCAGTATTCCGGGTGGTGCAGATCGGCGAAGCCATCGTCGATCAGCGCGCGGATGAAATTCATCGTCATCGCCGAACGCGCATGCGCCTTGATCATGCGTCGCGGGTCGGGAATCCGCGCTTCGGGCGTGAACTCCGGACCATTGACCATGTCGCCGCGGTAGCTCGGCAGGGTCACGCCGTCTTTGGTTTCGGTATCGGTCGAACGCGGCTTGGCATATTGGCCTGCGAAGCGACCCACGCGCACGACCGGCAGTCGCAGCCCATGCACCAGCACCAGACTCATCTGCAGCAGCACCTTGAGCCGGTTCGAAATCACTTCCGGCGTGCAGTCGTCGAAGATCTCGGCGCAGTCGCCGCCTTGCAGCAGGAAGCGCTTGCCTTCCTGGGCCTCGGCGAGTTGCTGTTTCAGGTTGAGCACTTCGCGCGAAGTCACCAGCGGCGGCAGGGCATGCAACTCGCCGAGCACGCCTTCCAGCTCATCGGCATTCGTGTAGGTCGGCTGCTGCAGCGCCTGGCGTTCGCGCCAACTGGCGGGCGCCCACCCGGCAGGAGGCGGAACGACGGCTTGCAGGGGTTCGGAGCGGGTCATGGCGTTGTTCTTCATTCGTGGGGGGCGAGTGCGTGCATCTGGCTCTGACACTTCGGCTCTGTCTCTTTGGGTCAGCGCGACCGGAAAGCCGCAAACGCAGCCCATCCGGCCAGCAGCACGAACCACACCAGGCTCCATGCCGGCATCGACAGACCCAGGAAGGTCCAGTCGATCTTGGCGCATTCGCCCGAGCCGGTCAGCACTTTTCTGATCACGTCGGTCAGCGCGTTGTTGTCCAGCATGAACTGCAGCGGCGGGCTGCACTCGGGCACCTGGTCCGGCGGCAGCGTGGTCAGCCGGACGTGCCGGCCGGCGATGCCGGCACCGATGCCGGCGGGAATCAGCGCCAGCAGACCATAGATCCGGCGGCCCCAGACGCCCTTGGGCGCGTGCAGACCACCGATCAGGAACACCACGCCAACGCCTGCGAAGGCGATACGCTGAAAGATGCACAGCGGACACGGCAGCAGGCCCCACTGGAACTGCGAAAACAGCGCGAAGCCGATCAGGCCCGCGGACAATAGGAAACCCAGCAGGAACTGAGAACGGTACGACCAGCGGAAGGGGTTGGATTGCATGCGTGCGTCAGCCAAAAGGTATGTGTCGGAATGACCCGGATACACCGCCCGAGTTCCGCGACGACCGCTGCCACCATAGCAAAAACCCCGGCATGGGCCGGGGTTTTTGTCATGACTACTGCGCAGAACGTGATGCCCTGCGCGGCGCCCGGCCGTGCGATCGCGCGATCAGGCGTGGCGCGATCAGGCTGCGGCTTCGGGGCGGTCGACCAGCTCGACGTACGCCATCGGAGCGTTGTCGCCGTCGCGGAAACCGCACTTGAGGATACGCAGGTAACCGCCCGGACGAGCGAGGTAACGCGGGCCGAGGGTAGTGAACAGCGTACCGACCGCTTCCTTGTCGCGCAGACGCGAAAAGGCGAGACGACGGTTGGCGACGCCGTCGATTTTCGACAGCGTGATCAGCGGCTCGGCGACGCGACGAAGCTCTTTGGCCTTCGGCAGTGTCGTGCGGATCAGGCCGTGCTTGATCAGCGACGACGCCATGTTGCGGAACATCGCTTCGCGGTGGGCGCTGGTACGGCTGAATTTGCGTCCGGATTTCAGGTGGCGCATGGTTCTGATTCCTGGTTATCCCCGGCACTCTGGTGCCGGGATCGTGATTCGTATGCGGATGATTCGTACGCTGGCAATCGGGGATTGGAGCGAAGGCTCAGCCCAGCATCCCGTGGGCAGCGATACCGGCCGGCGGCCAATTTTCGAGTTTCATGCCGAGCGAGAGACCTCGCTGGGCCAAGACTTCCTTGATCTCGGTGAGTGACTTCTTGCCGAGGTTCGGGGTCTTGAGCAGCTCGACTTCGGTCTTCTGGATCAGATCGCCGACGTAGTAGATGCTCTCGGCCTTGAGGCAGTTGGCCGAACGCACCGTCAGCTCAAGATCGTCGATCGGACGGAGCAGAATCGGATCGACACCCGTAGCGGCCGGCTTGGCGGCACCACGGTCGCGGTGCGTGAAGTCGCCGAATACCGACAGCTGATCGGTGAGGATGTCGGCGGCGGTGCGCACGGCTTCCTCGGCGTCGATCGTACCGTTGGTTTCGATATCGAGCACGAGCTTGTCGAGATCGGTACGCTGTTCGACACGGGCAGCTTCGACTTCGTACGCCACGCGGCGAACCGGCGAGAACGATGCATCGAGCATCAAACGGCCGATGGCGCGGGTTTCTTCGTCCGGACGACGACGCGCAGTGGCCGGCTGATAGCCGAAGCCGCGCTCGATCTTCAGACGCATGTTGAGCGCCGCATCCTTGGTCAAATGCGCGATCACGTGGTCGTTGTTCAGGATCTCGACGTTGTGATCGGTCTTGATATCGGCGGCAGTCACGACACCCGGGCCCTGCTTGTTCAGGCTCAGGGTGGCGGTGTCGCCGGTGCCCATGCGGATCGCGACGTCTTTGAGGTTCAACAGCACTTCCAGTACATCTTCCTGCAAACCTTCGACCGTGGTGTATTCGTGCAACACGCCGTCGATCTCGACTTCGGTGATGGCATAGCCGGGGATCGAAGACAGCAGCACGCGGCGCAATGCGTTGCCGAGCGTGTGGCCGTAGCCTCGCTCCAGCGGTTCGATCACAACCTTGGCGCGGTTGCCGGCAAGGCGCTCGATCTGCGGAGCGCGCGGACGCAGGACCTGGTTGGCGGATACCGTCATCTTTGGTGTCTCCTGGAGCCGGGCCTCGCGACCGCGGCGGTGTTTCTGGGGGCCTTCCGGACAAGGAAGGCGGCCGAAACGCGGTGCGCAACGGCCGTGGGGGTGGGAGTCTCGCCGCCGGCAGAACCGGCAGCGCCTCACCGTCGCTTACTTCGAGTACAACTCGACGATCAGCGCTTCATTGATATCGGCCGGCAGATCGCTACGATCCGGAACGGCCTTGAACACACCGGCGAACTTCTTATTGTCGACTTCGACCCAACCCGGGGTCAGATCCATGGTCGACGCCACGTTCAGCGCTTCCTGCACGCACATCTGCTTCTGGGCGCGCTCGGACAACGTGATCGCATCGCCGGCCTTGACCTGGTAAGACGGCAGGTTGACCGACTTGCCGTTGACCAGCACACCACGGTGGGAAACCAGCTGACGGGCAGCCGGACGGGTCACTGCAAAACCCATGCGGTAGACGACGTTGTCGAGACGGGTTTCCAGAAACTGCAGGAGGTTCTCGCCAGTATTGCCTTTCTTGGTCGAGGCCTTCTTGTAGTAATTGCGGAACTGACGCTCCAGCAAACCGTAGATACGCTTGACTTTCTGCTTCTCGCGAAGCTGGGTAGCGTAGTCGGAAAGCTTGCCCTTGCGCGAAGCGCCGTGCTGGCCGGGCTTCTGCTCGAGCTTGCACTTCGAGTCGAGGGCACGTGCGGGCGACTTCAGACTGAGGTCTGCGCCTTCGCGACGGGCGAGTTTGCAGGTGGGACCGATATAACGAGCCATGGTGTTTTCTGCTCCTCAGGCCGCCGCGTTAAACGCGACGCTTCTTCGGCGGACGACACCCGTTGTGCGGGATTGGCGTCACGTCGATAATGTTGATGATCTTGTAGCCGACGCTGTTCAACGAGCGCACGGCCGATTCGCGACCCGGGCCAGGGCCCTTGATCCGC
>JAYUUH010000029.1:0-6435 GCA_043754745.1 Lysobacter sp. | reverse complement strand
CATTGGC
This sequence comes from Lysobacter sp., assembly GCA_043754745.1. Lineage (GTDB taxonomy): Bacteria > Pseudomonadota > Gammaproteobacteria > Xanthomonadales > Xanthomonadaceae > Lysobacter_I. The sequence continues at coordinate 6,428 of JAYUUH010000029.1, read as the reverse complement.
CATTCCTGTCCTCGAACAGCGTGGTCTGGGTCAGCTGCGCCATCTGGTTGCTGATCTTCAGCGTGTATTTCCATTGATCGCCGCCCTGCGGTTCGACGGTCATGCGGCCGGTGGCCGACAATCCCATGTAATTGGCTTCGTAATCGGCGGCGAAGGGCTCCAGCGCATGCGTGGGCGGCGCAGCCGACGCAGCGGTGACGAAGACGACGGACAGCAGCAGACTGCGGACGATGGGGGCGCGGTTGGCGAGGCTCATGGTGTTCCTTGGTATTCGATCAGACGCAGATCGACGGCTTCTTCGCCGTTCTCGTGCTGCAGGATGCGTACCGGGGTCGGTACGCCTTGTGCGACCCACACGACGGTGTCGTCGTTGCCGCCGTTGGTGCGCGCCACGCGCAGGGTCGAGTAACTCAATTCGCCGACCTGCACCGTCTCCAATACCGTGGCGACCTGATAGCTGTGGTCGCGGACGCGGCCGCCTTCGACGAAACGATAGCGCAGGACGGCGCCGGGGCGCGCGTCGCGGACGATCGCGAGGTTAATCAACAGGCCGCTCATGTCGCCCGGGGACAGCGCGACGGGTTGCGTGTGGCGTTTCTTCAGGTCGCCCTGCCAGCGTGCGCTGGCCGTAGCCCAGTCGTAGGTGCCTACGGTTTTGCGGCCGAGGAACAGGCCTTTGCGGACGGTGCTCTGGCTCAAGGGGCGATACATGCTGTCGATCGCGTCGAACACGGTGCTCTGCTGCATGTTCAGACCCAGCACGCCAGCCATCCCGCGGCGGCCTTCGATGCCCAGATCCACGCGCCATTGCGGCGTCTGCAGGCGCACGACCTTCAAGGTCGCATCGCCGGCCGGTTTGGCGCGATATCGGGCTTCGTAGCGCGCGACGAACGGCTCCAGCGCGGCCGCCGTTTCCGCTGCCGCCGGAACTGCCGACGACATCTGCGCGCCCGCCGGGGGCAGGGTGCAGAAGAGGAGGACGGCAAGGGCGGCGAGTGGGCGCATGACGGGCGGCATCATGCAAGCCGCCGGTTGGCCCCAAGCTGAAGCGGGGCGTCCAACATCCTGCCGTTCAGGTCGATACCCCCATCGCGCAGCGACAACCGGCCTTCGCTAACCAGTCTCACAACTTCCACCAGCAGCGGATGTTCGACCTCGCGCACCCGCGCAGCCAAGGTGCCGGCATCGTCGCCCGGCAGCACCGGCACCCGCGCCCGGGCGATGACCGGGCCGCCGTCGAGGTCGGCGGTGACTACGTGGACGCTGGCGCCGTGTTCAGAAACGCCCGCGTCCAGCGCCTGCTGGTGAGTGTGCAGGCCTTTGAACGCAGGCAGCAGCGAAGGATGCAGATTGATCATCCTGCCCGGTCGCGCTTCGACTTCCGCGGCCGAGATCAGCCGCATGTAGCCGGCGCACACGATTAGATCGGCGCGGACGTCATCCACGGCGGCGAAGAACGCGGCATCGAACGCCGCCCGCGAGTCGTGGGATTTCGGCGACAGCGCCGTCGCCCGAAGGCCGGCATCGCGCGCGCGCTGCAGCGCAGACGATCTCGGTTTATCGGAGAATACGCCGACGATATCGGCTGCAATTGCGCCCGCGGCGATGGCATCGATCAGCGCCTGCAGATTGGTGCCGGCGCCGGACGCGAGGATGGCGATGCGAAGCGCGTCAGGCATCGTGTGTGGTCTTGATAGAGGGTGGTGTGCGGTCGATCCATGGCCAGCAGGCCAGCGCACCCAGCGTGGCCAGCAGCATGTCCATATGTGCGTCCCAGACATCGCCCTGTTGGCCGTTGTAGGCCTCGGCCTGCGCGGGCGAAAGCAGCAGCGCGATGGCCCACTCCAGCCACTCGTAGATCAGGCTGACCGCCATGATCGCGAGGACCGCCAGTGCGAAGCCCTGCGCGACGCTCATCGTCCAGCGTTGACGCGCATGCGCGGCCAGCATCGGCGCGAAACACAGCCCGAACAGCAGGTGGATCAGCCGGTCGAAATGGTTGCGTTCCCAGCCGAATGCGGCCTGCGGCGACCAGCCGATCGCGGCGCGCAGCCAGGCGTCGTACGGCACGTTCGAGTACAGCCAGCGCGCGGCGACGCAGTGCACCGCGATGAAAGCGCATATCGCCATGAAATCGCCGTCTCGCATCGGCCAGCGGCGATCGTGCAGTACCAGCCAGACCAGCCCAACTACGGTCAGCGAGCTGTGCAGCGCCTGCTCGACCGGCCACAGCGGCGCGATCCAGGTGATGGCGAAGATCGCGAGGGTGACGACGAACGCGATGCGTTTGCGGATGCTCAATCGGTTCAGCCGATCCGGACCCGTTCGCCATCGCCGGCAGCGGTGACTTCGCCAATGCGCCAGTGCGACAGGGCGAGGCGTTCCAGTTCGGCGCCGATGGCATCGACCGCGCCCGGCGCCACGATCAGCACGAAGCCGATGCCGCAGTTGAAAGTGCGCCACATCTCTTCATTCGACACATTGCCTTCGCGCTGCAGCCACGCGAACACCGGCGGCTGCGGCCAGCTCGACGCATCGATATCCAGACCCAGGCCTTTCGGGACCACGCGGATGATGTTCTCGGTCAGGCCGCCGCCGGTGATGTGCGCCATCGCATGGATGTCGTTCCCATGCGCGCCGCCGAGCAGTTCCAGAATCGGTTTGACGTACAGCCGGGTCGGCGCCATCAGCGCATCAACCAGCGTGGTGCCGCCGAGATCGAGGTCGGCCGGACGACCGGCGCGATCGTAGATCCTGCGGATCAGCGAATAGCCGTTGGAATGCGGGCCGCTGGAAGCGATGCCGATCAACACATCGCCCTCGCGGACGCTGGCGCCGTCGAGGATTTTCGATTTTTCGACGCCGGCCACGCAGAAGCCGGCGAGGTCGTATTCGCCCGGCGGATACATGTCCGGCATTTCCGCGGTTTCGCCGCCGATCAGCGCGCAGCCCGACAGCTCGCAGCCCTTGGCGATGCCACTGACGACTGCGACCGTGGTGTCCACGTCGAGTTTTCCGGTCGCGAAATAATCGAGGAAGAACAGCGGTTCCGCGCCTTGGACCAGCACGTCGTTGACGCACATCGCGACCAGATCGATACCGATGGTGTGGTGGCGGTTGAGCTGCTGCGCCAGTTTGAGCTTGGTGCCCACGCCATCGGTGCCGGAGACCAACACCGGCTCCCTGTACTTGCCGGACAAATCGAACAGCGCGCCGAAACCGCCCAGACCGCCCATCACTTCGGGGCGGAAGCTGCGCTTGACCAGCGGTTTGATGCGCTCGACGACTTCATTGCCCGCGTCGATATCGACACCGGCATCGCGATAGGTCATTCCGCCGGGAGCGGGCCCGGTGGAGGCGGGCGGGGTCTGGGTCACGGCGGCTCGCAGTACGCTGGAAAGGCGAAATTGTATCCGGGCGGCGCTACGGATTGCCCGGATCGCCGAAAAAGCCCCTGTAAATCGATCCCGTCAGCCGCGGGCGCGGTTTCAGTATTGTCGTGGTGCAGGTTCCACATGGGCCGGCCCGCCTTACTTGTGGCACCATTTCCGCCGAGAACAATGGTCGGGACGTGAAAATGCGGCAGTCGAGTGGAAGGTCGGTGCGGTGGTCGGCCGGAATGCGTTGGATGGCGGGGCTGTGTCTGGCCCTGGCCCTGGGGGCGCCTGTCGCCCACGCGCAGCGTGTCGAAGGCGACCGCGCCACGGCCAGCGGTATCTACGAGGCCGAGGTCCCGGTCAACAGCCAGACCGATGCCGAGCGCAACAACGGCTTCGCCCGGGCGCTGGCGCAGGTGCTGGCCAAGATCAGCGGCGACCGCAGTGCGACCGGCCGCCCCGGCGTAGGCCAGGAACTGCGCCGTGCCAAGGACTATGTCGCCGGTTACGACTACCGCCAGGACCAGGGCGTGTCCGCGAACGGTGCGCCGACCTTCAAGACCAAGCTGGTGGTGCGTTTCGACCAGGCGAAGGTCGACGGGGTCATCGGCGCGCTGGGCCTGCCGATCTGGCCGCAGCCGCGGCCCAAGCCGGTGCTGTGGCTGGCCATCGACGACGGCAAGGGGCCGCGACTGGTCGCTGTGGGGCAGGGCAACGCCGCCCGCGCGGTCCTCGACCGTGCGATCGAACGCGGCTACCGGCTCGGCCTGCCCTCGGGCAATGCCGCCGAACAGGCTGCGGTCGGCGCGATCTGGCGCGGCGATACCGGGTCCATCGCCCGGGTGTCGGCGCGCTACAGCCCGCCTATGCAGCTGATCGGCAAGCTTTATCGCAAGGGCACCGGCTGGAAAGCCGACTGGATCTTCGTCGATAACGGCCGCGAGCTGTCGAAATGGTCGACCGAGAACGCGGATGCGCGCGCGGCGATGTCCGGTGGCGCGGACGGCACCGCCGACGCCCTGATCCGCCGCTACGCCCGCAGCAGCGGCGCGTCCGGCCCGGCCGGCGCCTACCGGGTGCGCTTCACCGGCATCGACAGCGCCGACGACTACATCCGCCTGATGGGTCATCTGCAGGAGATTTCGGTCGTGCGCAAAGTGCGTCCGCTCAGCGCCGGCGCCGATGGCCTGGTGCTGGAACTGGATTTGATCAGCGGCTTGCCCGGCTTCCGCAAGATGATTGCCAGTCGCGGCATGCTGGTCGGCAGCGAAAGCGCGGCCGGCGCCGAACCCGGCGGCGAAACTGTGCTTCCCACGTTCGATCTTCGCTGAGGCGACCGATGAATTCTGGCTCTACTCCAGCGTGTTCTGATCCAGTGGGTTCCAGCCATCCGGGCGGCGTGAAGCCCGAGTCGGTCGACGACATCGCGAAATTTTTCCGGCGCCTGCAGTGGGCGCTGCTGTTCATCGGCGTGGGCGCCCTGATCTGGGTGCTGACCCCCGTGCTGACCCCGTTCGCAGCGGCGGCGCTGCTGGCGTGGCTCGGCAATCCGGTGGTCGGCCGCTTGCAGCGGCGCGGGCTGTCGCGCAACAGCGCGGTCGCGCTGGTGTTCACGCTGATGGTGCTTGGCGTCGTCGTATTGGTCCTGATCCTGATCCCGGTCATCCAGAATCAGGTCATGGTGCTGGCCAAGTCGGCGCCGGCCTACATGGAATGGGTGGTGCGGACCGGTCTGCCGTGGATGGAAGCCAAGACCGGGCTGGAAGTCACCACCTGGCTCGATCCCGACTATCTGCTGGACATGCTCAAGCGCAACTGGCAGGGCGCCAGCGGGGTCGCGACCCAGGTGCTGGGCTATGTCACCCAGTCGGGTTTCACCGTGCTTGGGTGGGTCGCGAATCTTGTGCTGATCCCGTTCATCACTTTTTTCTTCCTGCGCGACTGGAACAAGCTGGTACAGCGCGTCGGCGATCTGGTGCCGCGCGATCGCTACGCGACCGCGGCGCATCTGGCCAAGGAATCCGACACGGTCCTGGGCAGCTTCCTGCGCGGACAGTTCCTGGTAATGCTGGCGATGGGCATTTTCTATGCCGTCGGTCTGTGGGGCGTGGGTCTGGAAGTGGGCGTGCTGGTCGGCGTGCTCGCCGGCATCCTCACCTTCATCCCGTACATCGGTCCTACCACCGTGCTGCTCGGCGGCAGCGCCGCCGCACTGATGCAGTTCGGCGACTGGCAGCATCTGGTCGGCGTGCTCGTGGTCTGGGGTGTGGGCCAGTTGCTCGAAAGCTATGTCCTGACGCCGAAACTGGTCGGCGACCGCGTCGGCCTGAGCCCGGTCACCGTGGTGTTTTCGGTGATGACCGGTGGCACCCTGTTCGGCTTCCTCGGCATGCTACTGGCGCTGCCGGTGGCGGCGGTCGCGAACGTGCTGATCCGCCACATGCATAGCCAGTACGCCGCAAGCCGTTTCTATCTAGGCGAAGACTCGGAGTCGCCGAAGATCGAGATCGCGTCGGCCCATCACAACCGCGAACCGGATGCCGCGGAGCCGACGGGCCGCGCGTGAACGGGCGTCCGCTTTCCGCGCCGGCCGCTCAATTGCCGTTGGCGCTGCGTTTCCCGCCGGACCAGCGTTTCGAGGCTTTCGTCGCCGCGCCCGATGGCGCGCTCGCGCAGTTGCGCGCGCTGGCGCACGGCGAAAGCGTCGACGGCAGTGCCTTCATCGCCGGGCCCGCCGCCACCGGCAAGACTCATCTGCTGCTTGCCGCCTGCGCCGAAGCCGAAGCCGCCGGCCGGCGCACCGCCTACCTGCCGCTGGCGGCTGCCGTGGGTCGCCTGCGCGATGCGCTGGATGCGTTCGAGCATGCGGATGTCGTCGCATTGGACGGCCTGGAAGCCGTCGCCGGCAGCCGCGAAGATGAAGTGGCGCTATTCGACGCCCACAACCGCGCCCGGGACGCCGGCCGCAGCCTGCTGTACGCGGCGCGGGTCGCGCCCGATGCGCTGGAACTCGTATTGCCCGATCTGCGCTCGCGGCTCTCGCAGTGCGCG
>JAYUUH010000028.1:0-6459 GCA_043754745.1 Lysobacter sp. | reverse complement strand
ATCACGCCGCGGGACGAGAGTTTCGGCAGCCAGCTCTCGAAATCGTGCTTGACCGCCTCGTAGGTGTGCAGTCCGTCGATATGCAGGACATCGACGGTGCCGTCGGCGAAATATTCCTGCGCGTCGTCGAACGTCATCCGCATCAACGCGGAAAATCCGCCGTAATGGCGCTCGTTGTACTGCCGCAGCGCATCGAACACCCCGTCGCCGTACAGGCCCGAATGTTCGTCGCCGGACCAGGTATCCACGGCGAAACAGCGCGTGTCCACCGCACAGTGCTTCACCGCTTGGCAGAACCCCAGGTACGAAGTGCCGTGGTGGCTGCCGAGCTCGACGAGCATCCGCGGCCGCGCTTCCTCGATCAGCCAGAACGCGAAGGGCAGATGCCCGATCCAGGCGCTCGGCGGCACGCGCGCGGGTACCAGCGACATGGCCGCATTAATCTTCAGGCGGGGGTCGGCACTCATGCGGCCTGTCCCTTGCCCGCGAACGCCCGGCGCATCAGCGACAGCGCAAGCCGCTGCCGGAGACCGAGGCCGCGACCGCGGAACACGCCGACCGTGTCGCCCCAGGGGCCGCTCCACTCTTCCGGATGCGGCTCCCAGTCGGTAGAGACTTCCAGCAGCTCGCAGCCGCCGAATTTGGCCAGCGCGCGGTAGCCGTCCGGGTAGAACCGCCAGCAGTCCTGCGGATAACGGTGCTCCGGTCCACGCGAAGGGGCGATCAGGAAGATCAAGCCACCGGGCTTGAGCACGCGCAGCATTTCCAGCCATGTCAGCCAGAAGAATTCGATGTGCTCGAAGGCCTGCCCCGAGAGCACCACGTCGGCCGTCGCGGTCGGCAGCGGAAATCGATACGGCGAGGTCAACACCACATCGACACCCGGACCGGCCTCCAGATCGATGCCGGTGTAGCGCCAGTTCGGACTGTCGAAGAGCGTGCGATAGGAGCCGTTGACATCGTAGGAACCGATGTCGACCGCATGCAACGAACGCTCGCGGTCGAGCTTGGCACTGACCATCCGCTGCATGTGCTCATAGGAACTGACGTGCAAATTCTTGGACTCCGGGCTGACGGTGAGCGACTGGCGATCGGCCTTCGCGTGGCGGACGTGCGGCCGCAAACGTGCGATGGCGGTCTTCTGATGGAATGGCGCGGGAGTCGATCTTCATCCGAGCGCCCGCTCCGGGACGATGGGGCCGAATGCCGGCTCGCCGGTATCGATGACCCGCAAGGCAATGGTCCGGTAAGGAATCCCGACAAGCCCGGTCGATCGCGTATCGCAGACCGATTCGAGCACCAGACCATCATAAACCCAGGCCGCCTGGACGTGATCGGATACGGTGCCGTCGGCGACCGCGACATCGACGGTATAGCGGCCGAGCTTCAAGTAAGGCATGCGGAATTCGAACAGCGCTTCCACGCTCTGCCCCACCGCGACCGGCGGCGCGACCGGCCCCGCGTCGCGATACGTATTGGTCCCGAAGAGTTGTTGGCCGAGACGGTCCTTGAGGAAAAAGCCGATGATCGGCCGGGCGATGTCGCGATGCGCGCGGGCGCGCAACCGCAGACGCACGAAATCGCCGCCATCCACCTGCGAAAGCGGCTGCCCTTCGGCGTTTTCGAGCTGCGCCGCGACGATGCTGGCGCCACCGTCGCCGAAGCCGGCCTGCGCCGGATCGAAGCGGAACACCCGCATCCGGCTGTGGTCGAGGGAAGCGTCGAACGCATCGTCGTCCGCAGCGGGCCCGCCATCGTGCACGGGTGCCGCGATGACATCCACGCCGCGGGCGTCGTCGGCGTCCGCAGCGGGGGCGATCGACCGGGGCCGATGCCCGTAGGTGCTGGCGAGATAAGCTTCGCAGACCGCCTTGGCCGGCCCGTCCATGGCCATGCGGCCATCGTCCATCCACACAACCCGGTCGCAGAGATTCATCACGGCGCCCGCATCGTGGCTGACGAACAACACCGTGCCGCGTTCCTGGAACTGACGCAGGAACCGCATGCATTTCTGCGAGAAGAAAACGTCGCCGACCGAGAGCGCCTCGTCGATCACCAGCACGTCCGCGTCGGCATGCGCGATCACCGCGAACGCGAGGCGCACGTACATACCACTGGAATAGGTCTTGACCGGCTGTTCGATGAAATCGCCGATATCGGCGAAGGCGATGATGTCGTCGTACTTCGCGGCGATCTCTGCGGGCGTCATGCCAAGGATCGCGCCGTTCATGTGGACGTTCTCGCGGCCGGTGAATTCCGGGTTGAAGCCGCTGCCTAGTTCCAGCAGTGCGGCGACGCGACCGGAGACCGCGACCCGGCCCTGCGTCGGCAACAACGTGCCGCAGACGATCTGCAGCAGCGTCGATTTACCGGAGCCGTTGCACCCGATGATGCCGAGGGTTTCGCCGCGCGCCACCGTCAGCGACACGTCCCGCAGCGCCCAGAACTCGCGGAAGTAGGCCGGTGGCCGAAGGCCGGCCAAGCGCGCCAGCCGCGGCAGCAGCGCCTGCTTGAGCCGATCCTGGGGACGCTCGTAGATCTGGTAGCACTTGCCGACGCTATCAATGACGATGGCCCGCTCCGCGCCGTCGGCCCGCGTAGCCGAGGGCTCAGAGGACATCGGCGAAGCCCCGGCGGGTTTTCTGGAACCACCAGTAACCGAACGCCATGAACGCAAGCGCGATGGCGTAATAGCGCACGAGCGGGACGACATCGGGCGCGGCGTTCGCGAACAGCACCGCACGGCTCTGCTCGATCACGAAGGTGAGCGGATTCGCATAGACCCAGGCGTGGTATTCCTCCGGAAGCGCGGCGATCGGATAGAACACCGGCGCCAAGAACATCAGGACGACCGAGATCACGCTGGTGATCTGGCCGATGTCGCGGATGAATACGCCGAGCGAACTCAACAACCAGGTCGTGCCGAGCGCGAAGAAGCCGAGCGGCAGCAGGATGACCGGCAACCACATCGCCCCCGGCGGCACCGACCCTTCGAGCAGCCACTTCGCGGCCAGAAGTATCGCGATGCTGACGACCGCATGGAACGCAGATGAACCCACTAGGCTCCAGCCCAGGGTTTCTAGCGGAAAGACCACTTTCTTCACGTAATTGGTGTTGCCGACAATCAGTCCCGGCGCACGTATCAGCGCGTCGGCGATCACCCCGTGCGCGATCACGCCGACGAACAGCAACAGCGCGAAACGCGATTTGCTCTGGCCTTCGAGCATGCCCGGCCACTTCGCTTCGAACACCACCGAAAACACGAAAGTATAGACCGCGAGCATCAGGATCGGATGCAGGAACGACCAGGTCACGCCCATCATCGAACCGCGATAACGCCCCAGCACTTCGCGCCGGACCATTTGCCCGATCAAGCGGCGCGCGCGCCAGAAGCCCGAAAAAAGACTCGCAGGGCCGGCGGGAAACGGAAGATGCGCATCGACCAGAATGCCTCGATTCATGGAGCCAGCGCCGCATCGAGATCGCGACGCAGGTCGTCCAGCGATTCCACGCCGACGCTCAGGCGCACGAGATCGTCGTGGATGCCCAGCGCAGCGCGGCGCTCCACCGGCACAGAGGCGTGGGTCATCACCGCAGGATGATTCACCAGGCTCTCCACGCCGCCGAGCGATTCGGCCAGGGTGAACAGGTGGGTACGTTCGCAGAAACGCTTCGCGCCTTCGAAGCCGCCCTTCACCCGGATCGACACGATGCCGCCGAAGCCGTCCATCTGCCGCGCCGCCAGCGCGTGCTGCGGATGGTCTTTCAGCCCCGGATAGATCACCTGCTCAATCGCCGGATGCGTCTGCAGCCATTCGGCCAGCGCCTGCGCGTTTTCGCCGTGGGCTTTCATGCGCAGGTGCAGCGTTTTCAGGCCGCGCAGGGCGAGGAAGCTGTCGAACGGGCCCTGTACCGCACCCACCGAGTTCTGCAGGAACGCCATCTGCTCCGCGAGCGCCTCGCTGTCGCCGACCACCGCCATGCCGCCGACCATGTCGGAGTGGCCGTTGAGGTATTTGGTGGCCGAGTGCATGACGATGTCGGCGCCGTGCTCCAGCGGCCGCTGCAGGATCGGCGACGCGAAGGTGTTGTCGACCACCATCAGCAGGCCATGCTTCCTGGCGACCGCGCTCACCGCCTTGAGGTCGACGATCTTGAGCATCGGGTTGGTCGGGGTTTCCACCCAGACCATGCGCGTATTGGGCTTGATCGCCGCTTCCAGCGCGGCGGCATCGGTCAGATCGACGAAACTGAAGTCCAGGCCGGCGGTGCGGCGGCGCACGCGCTCGAAGAGGCGGTAACTGCCGCCGTAGAGATCGTCCATCGCGACGATGTGGCTGCCGCTGTCGAGCAGTTCGAGGATCGTCGAAGTTGCGGCCAAGCCAGAAGCGAAGGCGAAGCCGCGGCTGCCGCCTTCGAGCCCCGCGACACAGCGTTCGTACGCGAAGCGGGTGGGATTGTGGGTGCGCGAGTACTCGAAGCCCTGGTGCACGCCCGGACTGCTCTGGGCATAAGTCGATGTGGCATAGATCGGCGGCATGACCGCCCCGGTCGTGGGGTCCGGGGACTGCCCGGCATGGATGGCCTTGGTGCCGAGACCCCAGTCGCTGGCGTCGTCTGCGGTCTGGGCGGGCTCATGCTGGGTCATCGGGGCGGAGTTCCTGAAAAGACCGCTAATTTTAACACCGCCCCAACGGCCGGAGACGGCTTTACTGAACGCGGCGGCGCAGCCAGTTCAGCAAGTCGATCCGGGTGATCAGGCCCAGGAAACGGTCGTCGTCCATCACGATCGCCACGTGGCCGCGATCGAAAACCGGCAGCAGCGCCTCCACCGGGGAGCGCACGTCCAGCTTGTCGAGCTTGCTGACCATGGCCGTGGACACCGGGTCTCGGAACCGGGTCTCGTCGCCGTAGACGTGCAGCAGCACATCGCTCTCGTCGAGGATGCCGACGATCTTCTCGCCGTCCATCACCGGCAGCTGCGAGATTTCGTAGAGCTTCATCCGTTGGTAGGCGGTGACCAGCAGGTCGTTGGCGCCGACCACCACAGTGTCGCGCCTGGTGTAGGGGCGCAGGATCAGATCGCGCAGGTCGCCGTGCTGCTCGCGCTCCAGGAAGCCGTTGTCGAGCATCCAATAATCGTTGTACTGCTTCGACAGATACTTGTTGCCGGTGTCGCAGACGAAGACCATCACGTTCTTCGCCACGGTCTGTTCGCGGCAGTATTTCAGCGCGGCGGTCAGCAGGGTGCCGGTGGACGAACCGCCCAGCACGCCTTCGCAGCGCAGCAGTTCGCGCGCGGCCAGAAAGCTTTCCTTGTCGGTCACCGCATAGGCTTTCTTGACCCGGCTGAAATCGGAGATATCGGGCAGGAAGTCCTCGCCGATGCCTTCCACCATCCAACTGCCGGATTTCTCGTTGAGCCGGCCGTCGTTGATGTATTCGGCCAGTATCGAGCCGACCGGGTCGGCCAGCACTAGTTCGGTGTGCGGGGAGTGTTCGGCGAAACAGCGCGACAGGCCAGTCATGGTGCCGGAGCTGCCGCAGCCGAAGACGATGGCGTCGAGGCCGCCGACTTCGCTCATCTGCCGCAGGATCTCGGGGCCGGTGCCGAGCTCGTGCGCGGCCGGATTGTCGGGGTTGCCGAACTGATTGATGAAGTAGGCGCCCGGGGTCTCGCGCGCGATCCTCGCGGCCATGTCCTGGTAGTAATCCGGATGGCCCTTGGCCACGTCCGAACGGGTCAGCAGCACCTCGGCGCCCATGGCCTTGAGGTTGAAGATCTTCTCGCGGCTCATTTTGTCCGGCACGATCAGGATCAGCTTGTAACCCTTCTGCTGCGCCACCAGCGCCAGGCCTATGCCGGTATTGCCAGCCGTGCCCTCCACCAGGGTGTCGCCCGGTTTGATGTCGCCGCGCTGCTCGGCAGCCTCGATCATCGACAGGCCAATGCGGTCCTTAATCGAACCGCCCGGATTCTGGCTTTCCAGTTTCAGGTACAGCGTGCACAGCCCGGTGTCGAGGCGACGGGCGCGGATGATCGGCGTTTCACCAACCAGTTCTAGAACGGAATCGTGGGTGGCCATGTCGGATCACGCGTTGCGGCAAGCCCACAATTCTAGCAGCGGGGATGTAACAGCCCGAATACGTAGTGACTGGTGGCAGCCGGCGAGGAGGCTGCCACCAGCCTCACCACTCAATGGCTGTCGTACATCCGCAGCAGGCGATCCTTGGCCGCGAGCTTCTCGCGCTTCATTTGGCCGAGCGTGGTGTCGTCGAGAGGCAACACGCCAAGCTCAGCGTCCAGCACCTGTTTGTCCAACTCTCGGTGCCGGTAATAGAGCTGCCGGAACTCGCTGTTGGATTTCATCTTTGCTTCAAGTTCCGCCTGTGGCTGTCCTTCGAACATGAAAACCTCCTTCAGGTTGCAACGATGCGGAGCCCAGCCCTGTAGGCCGG
>JAYUUH010000027.1:0-2198 GCA_043754745.1 Lysobacter sp. | reverse complement strand
ACCGCGCATGACCCTGCAGACCCCGGTTTCCGTTTCGTCCGAAGACACCCGCACGCCCGACCCCCGCGCCGCCGCCCGTACCGCCTGGGCGCGCGCCGCCACCGGCGATCCGGCGCTCGAAGTCGAGCGCGCCTCGATGGACGCGGGTTTCCGCAGTTATTGGCGCGGGCATCCCGCGGCCGGGCCGCATGCGTCGAAAAGCGTGATCGTCATGGACTCGCCGCCCGACAAGGAAGCCGTGCTGCCCTGGCTGGAGGTGCGCAGCCTGCTGAAGACTGGCGACGTGCGCGTGCCGGACGTGCTGGCCGAGGATGTCGAGCACGGTTTCCTGCTGCTGGAAGACCTCGGTCGCCACACGTATCTGCATGCGATCGACGCCGACAACGCCGATGCCATGTTAGACGCTGCGATCGGCCAGTTGCTGAAACTGCAGGCGGTGGCGACGCCGGAAGGCTTCCCGGCCTACGACGAGGCGCTGCTGGCGCGCGAGCTGCGGCTGTTCGACGAATGGTTCCTCGGCCGCCACCTCGGCGTTACGCTCGACTGCGACGACCTGGAACGGCTGGAGCTGGTGTATCGGCGGCTGATCGACGCCGCGCTGGCGCAGCCGCAGGTGCTGGTGCATCGCGACTTCATGCCGCGCAATCTGATGCCCGCGGCCGGTCCGCCGCCTTCCGACGGCCCGGCCGTGCTGGATTTCCAAGACGCGGTGCTCGGGCCGATCGCCTACGACCCGATCTGCCTGTTCAAGGACGCCTTCCTGAGCTGGCCGCAGGCGCGCATCGACGCCTGGCTGGACCGCTACCACGCCCGCGCGGTCGCCGCCGGGTTGCCGGTGCCGGCGCTGCCGCGTTTCCGCCGCGACGCCGACTGGATCGGCGTGCATCGCCATTTGAAGGTGATCGGCATCTTCGCGCGGCTGAATCACCGCGACGCCAAGCCGAAATACCTGGCCGATGCGCCGCGTTTCCTGGCGTATCTCGACGGCGTGGTGCCGAAATATCCGGAGCTGGCGCCGTTGGGCGAACTGCTGGACCGCCACGTCAGGCCCGCGCTCGGCTGACGTCGTCCTCGCCGACGCCGGCTCGACGCATCGCCCACCGCGTGCCGAACGGCACAGTCCGCGCGCCGCAGTCCATGTCACAGTGCGGGACAGGTTCCTGGGGGGATCCAGCCGTATGAAAGCCTTGATATTCGCCGCAGGCCTCGGCGAACGGATGCGGCCGCTCACCGACACCACGCCCAAACCGCTGCTCGCGGTCGGCGGCAAGCCCTTGATCGTATGGCATCTGGAAAAGCTGGCTGCGATCGGCATCCGTGAGGTGGTGATCAACACCAGCTGGCTTGCGCCGCGCTTCCCGGAAGTACTGGGCGACGGCAGCGCATTCGGCCTGCACATCGACTATTCCTATGAAGGCCCGACCCCGCTGGAAACCGGCGGCGGCCTGTGGCACGCGCTGCCGCTGCTGGGCAGCCAGCGCATTAGCGAAGAACCCTTCATCGCCATCAACGGCGACATCTGGACCGACTACGACTTCGCACTCATGCCGCAGCACCCGGCGGGCGACGCGCATCTGGTGATGGTCGACAACCCCGAACACAACCCGCGCGGCGATTTCGTCCTGCTCGGCAACGGCCGGCTGCTGAGCAGCGCACCCGACCCCGAGGAGCTGGCCGAAACCGGCGATGCCGGCACCCGGCTCACGTTCTCGGGCATCGGCGTATACCGACCCAGCCTGTTCGACGACTGGCGCAGGATCATCGGCGGCGCGCCCGGCGCCCGCGACACCCCACCGCGCTTCAAGCTGGCGCCGCTGCTGCGCGCGGCGATGGGTCGCGCCGGCGCGACCGGCGGACGCCACAGCGGACGCTGGACCGATGTCGGCACGCCGGAGCGGCTGACGGAGATCGACGGGATGCTTCGCGCCAAGGGCGGCGCGGGCGCGGCGTGAATCTCCGGACACATCCGTAGGAGGCCTCAGGCCCGATTCCGCTATGGAAAGCCGGTTCTTCTGATCATTGCCGCGATCGGGGCTGAAGCTCCTCCTGCGTCAGTCGCTGCTCAACGACTGCCGCATGAACGGCACCGTCAGGCGACGCTGTGCCGCCAGCGACTCGCGATCGAGGCGGTCGAGCAGCGCGGTGAGGCTGCCCAGGTCGCGATCCACGCGTTTGAGCAGCCATTCGATGGCGGCATC
>JAYUUH010000026.1:0-6464 GCA_043754745.1 Lysobacter sp. | reverse complement strand
ACTCTCTCATGCCATTCCGCATCTCCGGACGCGCGATGCATCCGCTTGCACGCGTCTTCTGGACTTCCTCCCTGCTTGCCGCCTTGTGCGGCGTCCTTGCCGCGCCGCCCGCCGCGGCGCAATCGCAGACACGCGAAATCGGCTCGCTGCGCGTCGCCACCTTCAATACCTATCTGCTCTCGAATCAGTTCCGCTGCATCGGTCATCATGCACTCTGGGATCCGATCACGACTTCCGACTGCCTCGCCAAAGGGGATCTGCTCGGCCTGACTCTCGATCCCGAGGAAATCGACGCCGCGACCGACGCGATCGCCGACAGCATTCTTTCGATCTCGGATCAGGTCGACATCATCGTCCTCAACGAAGTCTGGGACGAGCGCGCGCGCGACCGCCTGGTCTCGCGTCTGTCGCCGGCATTCCCCTCCCACGTCGCCAAGATCGATCCCGGCGCCGCGCTGCCGCTGTCGGAAGTGCTGCAGGAGCTCGGCATTCCGGAAGCGTCCGTCCCCGATATCACCGGCGAGGACAGCGGCCTGATGCTGTTCGCGAAGCGCAATGTGGAGTTCCTGCCTTTCGCCTCGCAGCAGACGGTGATGCCGCCCGATGCGATCCAGGGCAACGTCCCGCACGTCCGCGCCGAGACGCTCGGCGTGCAGGCTGTCACCGAGGACGCCCTCGCTTCCAAATCCGTGGCCGCGGTGCACGTGCGCCAGAAGATCGGCGGGCAGGACGTGCGCGCATACATCGTGTTCACCCACATGCAGGCCGACGATAAATTCGCGGACGTGCGCGCGCGGCAGTTGCGGCAGATACACAGTTTCATCCAGAAAAAAGTCGTCGATCCGGGGCGGGACCTCATGGACGAACTGACGCGAGTGCTCGTGTTCGGCGACATCAACATCGACGGCATGCGCGGCATGGTGCCGACATCGCTGGCGCAGAGTCCGGCCAAACCGGAATGGCAGGAGCAATTCGCCGCCGCGAATCCGGGCCGTCAGCTCTTCGACGACCTGTGGGCGACGACCACCTCCGAAAAGGACCTCGGCCCGACCTATCTGCGCGGCAGCATCGACGGCAGCAGCCGGTACGACTACGCGCTCGGCGTGCGCCCGCGCGGCACGGTAGCGCCCGGGCTGGGATTCTGCGCGCAGCACATGAAGATCCGTTTGGAAGACGCGTACAGCGACCACAACGCGCTGGTCTCGGATTTCAACCAGCCGTTCCCGTTCTGCAGCCCGCGGACCGCGCTCCAGCCCGCATTCGATGCACCGTTGCCGGACAGCCACAACGGCATCCCGGACGCGATCCGGATCGACCGCCCCGGTGCGATGCAGTGGTTCCGCTTCCCGCTGGAAAGCGCGGCTACGGTCGACGTGATGATGCCGGCGACATCGCTGGTGCGCAGTGAGATGTTCGCCGCCGACAACCTGTCCAGGCCTATCGCGCCAGTGGAGAAAACCGCACGCATCACGACGTATTCGGTGCCTGACGATTTCTTCATCCGCATCGACGGCAAGCGGCGGACCTTCGCGGGCGACTACACCGTATCGTTCCAGCGCCGCCAATGCCTCGCCGCCGACTGGCCCTGCGTGCTAACGCCGACCTTGCCGCAGGAGGCGGTATTTCCGGCGAACAATCTGCTCGGCAGCGAAGACAGCGCCTGGTTCCGGATCGCCGTCACCGACCTGCCCGACGGCGCCAAGCCGCAGGGCATCTCGATCATGCTTTCGGGACTGGATCCCAACCTGACGCCGACGCTGATGCTGGAATCCGATCCGAGCGCGGAAGTGCCTTCGGATACCTTCCGTATCAGCGGCCGCGGGACTTTCATCACCTTCTCGCCGACCGCTGCCGCGACCTATCTGGTCAAGGTCGCGCGCGGCGCGGACAAGAGCGCCGAGCAGCGCATCCGGGTCGGCTGGGACACCAACCTGAGCCTGGTGAAGGTGCGTTCGCTGGTATGCACGGATGAAACCAACGGCTTCGCGGGCTCGGAAGCAGGCGAGGACGAGATCGCGCACTTCGTCGAATACGACGGAATCGGTAGGCGCGACCCCACGGGCGGCTGGCGCGATTTCGACTGCAACACCAGCGACCACGAACGCGCGGATTTCGCCCAGACGATGAAGGCGCTCAAGGCAGCATCGACCTGGCTGCAGGAACAGGACGACGGCAGCGACAACAACAACTCGCCGCGGCAGTCGATCCCGGTGCTGAAGGCCGGAGAGCTGGAATCGCGGTCCGAAACGGTACGCTGGGACTTCGAGGGCGGCACTTATTTCCTGCGCTTCGACCGGCTGAAGGGTTCGTCCGGCCGCGAATAGGGCCGCATGTCTGCACGCCGGATGCGACCTGCGCGGTCGCATCCGGTGCTTCGACAGGTATCGTCTCGCGTGACCCGTCACGACGACGGGTGCTTGGCGCCGCGACACGTTACATTGCGCATTCTTCCCGACGCGCGCCGCTATGCCATCGAACCACCCCAGACCGCTGCGCATCCTCGGCACCGGCATTTCGACGCCGCGGCAATGGCTGGACAGCGTCGATCTCGACGCTCGCCTCGGCCTCGCACCGGGCACCGTGCAGGCGCGCACCGGCGTGGCGCGACGCGGCCATGAGCCCTCGCGCAACGCGGCGGAAGTCTCGGCCGAAGCCGCGCTGGCCGCGCTGAAGGCTTCAGGCGTCGACAGGAACGGCATCGACGCGGTGATCTGCGCCAACGCCAGCGCCGATCAGGCCATGCCCTGCAACGCGGCGCTGCTGCATCGCGAACTCGGCCTGGCGCGCATCCCCGCGTTCGACGTCAACGCCAGTTGCATCGGTTTCCTGATGGCGCTGGACCTCGTCGCTTCGCTGCTGCAGAGCGGACGCTACCGCCGCGTACTGTTGACCTCGTGCGATCTGGCATCGCGTGCGCTCGACCCGGGCGATCTCGACACCTTCGGTCTGTTCGGCGACGGCGCGGCGGCGGCGGTGCTTGAAGCCGGCGACGACAGCGACGGCCCGGCGCTGCTGTCCGCGCGTTTCGAAACCTGGTCGGAATCCGCGCACGCCTGCGAGATTCCCGGCGGCGGTTCGCGATTCGCGCCGATGCGTTACGACGGCGACTATCGCGACATCAGCACCTTCCGGATGGACGGCAAGCGCCTGTATCGGGCGGCGGCGGAACAGTTCGACCGCTTCATCGGCGAATTGCTGGACGACGCCGGCCTGGCATTGACCGATATCGATCGCGTGGTACCGCATCAGGCCTCGCAGCTCGGCATGCAGCACATTTTCAAGCGCATCGGCGTGCCGCGCGAACGCGTCGAGGACATTTTCGCCGCGCACGGCAATCAGGTTTCGGCATCGCTGCCGACCGCGCTGCATCACGCATTGTCGTCCGGACGAATCGCGAGCGGCGACACCGCGCTGCTGATCGGCACGGCGGCCGGCGTCACCCTCGGCGGCACGGTGCTGCGGCTGTGACGACCGCGCTCGCGCATGTCTTTCCGCGCACATCGCTGACGATGCTGCGCGTCGGGCACTGCACGCATCCGGAATGTTTCGCGCTGCGCGGCGGCGCGTGGCGAACGGGCACGTTCCCGGCGCTGGTCGGGCTGATTCGCCATCCCGGCGCAGGCGCGATCCTGTTCGACACCGGCTATTCCGAACATTTCGAGCGCGCCACCGCACGTTTCCCGGAACGTTTCTACCGCTGGACCACGCCGGTCACCCTGCCCGACAGCGAATGCCTGCAGACCCAACTGGCGCGCCACGGCATCGCCATGCACGAAGTGCGCGCGGTGTTCGCGTCGCATCTTCACGCCGATCACATCGCGGGTCTGCGCGATCTGCCGCATGCCGCGATCTGGTGCGGCGACGACGCGCTGCGCGCTGCGCGCAATGCGAGTCGATTCGCGCGCCTGCGCAAGGCGACACTGCTCGACCTGTTGCCGGACGATTTCGATGCCCGCCACCGCGCGATCGAATCGCTGCCGCGCGCCGCGCTGCCGCATGCGTGGCGAGCACTGGGCGACGGCTTCGATCTGCTCGGCGATAGCAGCCTTCGCGCGGTGCCGCTGCCCGGACATGCGCGCGGGCAGTACGGCCTGCTGCTGCGCCACGAAGACGACCGCGAATACCTGCTCGCGGGCGATGCGACCTGGCGCATCGACGACAACGGCGAAGCCGCGGCATCGGCATGGCCGACGCGCCTGCTGGCGGACGACTGGGACGCGCAGCACGACACCCTGATGCGCTTGCGGCACATCCTCCGCGATAGCGACGGCAGCCGCAGCATCCTGCCTTCGCACTGCGCCGGCAGCTATGCGCGATTGCCGGACGCGATGCGGGGCACGCCGTGATGGCTCGCAACATGACGGCTCGCAGCAGGACGATCGCAGCATGACGGCCGCACCATGAAAATCCTGCTCACCGGCGCGTCCGGCTTTATCGGCGGGCGTTTCATGCAGCGCTTCCGCGATACGCCTGGGCTGGAGCTGCTCGGCGTCGGCCGGCGCGCGCTGCCCGACGCCGACTATCGTTCGGTCGATCTGTCGAAACCCGGCGCGCTCGACGTCGCGAGCGGATTCGCGCCGGATGTCGTGATCCACGCCGCCGCGCTGTCTTCCCCGTTCGCGCCGCGGCGCGACTATCTGCGTCACAACGTCGACGCCACGGCGCACGTGATCGACTGGTGCCGCGCGCACGGGCAGCCGAAGCTCGTCTACATTTCGTCCAGCTCGGTGCACTACCAACCGCGCGACCAGCTCGGCATGCGCGAAGACGATCCCATCGGCCCGGTCTTCGCCAATACCTACGCCGAAACCAAGGCCGCGGGCGAAATGCTGGTGCGCGGGTACCCGGGCGCGTGGACCATTCTGCGGCCGCGCGCGGTGTTCGGCCCCGGCGACACCGTGCTGTTCCCGCGCCTGCTCGCGGCGGCGAAGCGCGGCAAACTGCCGAAGATCGTGCGCGATGCGCCGCCCGCCATCGGCGACCTAATTTCCGTCGACGCGCTCGCGGACTACATGCTGCGCGCGGCGCAGCGAACCGACGCGGTGGGCGCATTCAATCTCAGCCACGGCGAACCGGTGCCGATGCAGGATTTCATCGCCGACATCTTCCGTCGCCTCGATCTGCCTGCGCCCACGCGCAAGGTGCCGTATCGCGTCGCGCGCGCCGCCGCGCACGCCGCCGAGCTGGCGTGGACGCTGCTGCCGCTCCGCGGCGAACCGCCGGTGACGCGCTTCGGCATCGACGTACTGGTATTCAGCAAGACCTTCGATATCGGCAAGGCACGCGCGGTGCTCGGCGCGCCCTCGCAGACGCTCGCCGAAGGCGTCGACGCATTCGTCGACTGGCAGCGGCAGCAGCCCGGATGAACGCGGACTGCGCATGGCTCGGGTGGCTGCCGATCGCACTGTGGCCGGCATTGGAGTGGCTGCGCCAGGCCGCAGCCTGGCGCGCGCTGCGGGAGATGCCGAGGTTCTCCGCCAGCGACGACAGCGGGAACGGCGGTGCGACGCGCTTCGACGGCATCGACGTGCTGCAACCGATCCGCAGCGGCGACGCCACGCTCGCCGAAACGCTGGGCGCATCGCTGCAAACGCTCGGCGCGCACGGTGCGATGCTGCATTGGCTGATCGACAGCGACGATGCCGTGGCCGCGAATACCGTGCGATCCATCATCGACGCACACCCGACATTGCAAGATCGTGTCGCAGTGAGCGAACACCCGCCCTGCCCGCCCGCGATCAATCCGAAATTGTTCAAACTCGACCGCGCGCTCGCGCATTGCTCCGGCAAAGCGGTGCTGGTGCTGGACGACGACGCGCGCATGCCGGTCGCGACCCTGGACGCGTTGCTCGCCGCATTGGGCGACAGCCGCGTCGATGCGCCGGTGATTTCGACCGCACTGCCGATCTATCTGCCCGCACAGGGTCTCGGTGCGCGGCTGCTCGCACGTTTCGTCAACGACAGCGCGGCGGTCACATATCTGCCTCCACGCCTGCACGGCAACACGCCGACGATCAACGGCATGGCGTGGGCGATGCGTCGCGATGCGCTGGACGCGATCGGCGGCTTCGCGCCGCGCCTGCGCCATCTCACCGACGACCTGGCGATGGCGCAGGCGGTGCTCGCGTGCGGCGGCCGCATCGAGCAGCGCCACGAGCCGGTGTGGATGCGCACCGCACTGCCCGATACGCGCGCTTACGCCCGCCAGATGCACCGCTGGATGCTGTTCGCGCGGCTCTTGTTGCGCACGCTGCCGTGGCGCGCGCGTCTTCGGATCGTGCTCGGCCAAGGCGTGCCGACCCTGCTGCCGCTCGTCGCTGCGACAGCGCTCGCGATCGCGCCGTCATGGCCGGGCACCATCGCGTTCGCATTGGGCGCGCTGGCGCATCTGTTCGGGCGACGCGCGCTGCAGCGCGCCTGCGCCGGCGAGGCCGCGCGCATCGAACCGTTCTCGTCGCTGCTGG
>JAYUUH010000025.1:0-2201 GCA_043754745.1 Lysobacter sp. | reverse complement strand
ATGCAGCGCACGCCGCCGTATCCATCGTCGATCCAGCACCGGCACCGCGGATCCAGGCATGGTCCGGTATGCTTGCCGGACATCCCGCCGCATCGAGGAAATCACCATGCGTCAGAACTGTCTGCTGATCGTCAGCACATCACTGGTACTCCTGTTGGCCGCGTGCCAGAAGGAACCTGCGGCAGCGACCGATGCGCCCGCCAACGAACCGACAGCTGAGACGGCAGCGACGGTCCCGGCCGAACCTGCGACAGCGCCCACCGCCGATGGTGTCGAAGCGCCGCCCGCAGTCGCGGATACCGGTTTCAGCATGGAGAAGGTGGCGATCTCGACAGCCCCGCTGCCGCCGTTTCCGTTCTTCGAAATTCCCGAGGGTCTCACCGCGAAGGTTAAGGACGACAAACACACGGTCGACTTCGGCCGTCATTTCTTTCTTGCCGGAAAGAAGATGATTCCGGTCGAAGGCCGCCTGTATCACAACAGCATGAGCTTGATCGCGCAGGACAAGAGCCGCGAATATACGGCGCTGGAATTCCATCGCAATTACGAGAACGCGATTCTGGCCCTGGGCGGCGCGAAGATCAGCGAAACGCAGTTCACTCGTCCCATCGTCGATGAAGTCGGCGGCCTGCGCGAAGTCAACAAATCCTGGCACAGCGCCCCGCCCACCAGCGGCTACGAGCATTACAGTTATCTGATCCGCACCGCCGACAAGGAATACTGGATCCACGTCGGAACATCGGCCGCGGGCAAAGCCGGACATATCGTGGTTCTCGAGAAGAAAGCGATGACCCAATCGCTCGGCTTTCTCGATGCCGCCGCGATGAAGACCGCGCTGGATGCCGGGGGTCGCGTAGCGCTGTACATCAACTTCGACACGGACAAATCGACGTTGCGGCCCGACAGCCAGGCCGCGATCGCCGAAATCAGGACGTTGCTCGATTCGAATGCAGGCCTGAAGGTGTCGATCGAAGGCCATACCGACAATACCGGCAGCGCGGATCGCAATCGTCAGCTCTCCACCGAACGGGCCCGCAGCGTGTTGGGCGCACTGGTCGGTCTGGGCATCGATTCTTCGCGCTTGAGCGCGAAGGGTTTCGGTCCGGACAAGCCGCTGGCGGACAATGCAGACGAAGCGGGGCGCGCGAAGAATCGCCGGGTCGAACTGGTGAAGCTTTGAGCGGCGCCGCGATGGCATCGACAGGAAACGCCGCGAAAGCGGCGTTTTTTATTGGCTGTCGTTCCGGAACGCACAGAATGTCATCCCGAACGCATGCGAGGGACATGCTGTCAGCAGCGAGTCGCAAAAACAGGTCCCTCCGCCCGCTTCGCGGTCGTTCGGGATGACAGTTTTTTCTGCGGCCACCAACCGCTTACTTCAACAGCACCAGCGTCGCCAGACCAAGGAAGCTGAGGAAACCGACGACATCGGTCACCGTGGTCAGCACCACCCCGCCGGCCAGCGCGGGATCGACGTCCATCCGCTTCAGGGTGAGCGGCACCAGCACGCCGGCCAGTGCGGCGGCGACAAGATTGATGGCCATCGCGCCGCCGATGACGAGCCCGAGTTTGTAGTCCTGAAACCACAGCGCGGCGACGATGCCGACCACGATCGCCCAGACCACGCCGTTGAGCAGGCCCACCAGCAATTCCTTGCTGAGCAGTGCGCGCAGATTGCCGTGCGCCACCTGTCCCAACGCGAGACCGCGCACCATCAGCGTCAGCGTCTGCGTGCCGGCGACACCGCCCATGCTGGCGACGATGGGCATCAGCACCGCCAGCGCGACGATCTGCTCCAGCGTCGCCTCGAAACGGCCGATCACCCACGACGCCAGGAACGCGGTGGCGAGGTTGATGCCCAGCCAGATCGCACGGCGCTTGGCCGCGCGCGGCACCGGGCTGAACAGGTCTTCGTCCTCGTCCAGACCAGCCGCGCCGAGCGCCTGGTGCTCGGCCTGGTAACGGATGATGTCGACCACGTCGTCGATGGTGATGCGGCCCAGCAGCACATTGTTGTCGTCGACGACGGGCGCGCTGATCCAGTCGTAATCGGAGAACATCCGCGCTACTTCGTCGGCGGATTCCTCCACGCCGATCGCCGGCTGTTCGTCGTCGACCAGCTGGTTGACCGGCGTGCTGGCGTCGCAGGTGAGCAGCGATTGCAGCGCGATGCGGCCGAGATACTGATGGCGGCGGCTGAC
>JAYUUH010000024.1:0-6482 GCA_043754745.1 Lysobacter sp. | reverse complement strand
GTGCACATGAGCGACCTCATCGCCGGCCGCATCGCGCTGGACGGTTTCGCCGGCTTCGCGGCCTGCGGCGGCTTCAGCTACGGCGACGTGCTCGGCGCGGGTCGCGGCTGGGCCACGTCGATCCTCGAACGCGCCGCGCTGCGCGACGCGTTCGCCGCGTTCTTCGCGCGACCCGACACGTTCTCGCTCGGCGTGTGCAACGGCTGCCAGATGCTGTCGCAGCTCAAGGCCATCATTCCCGGCGCCGAACACTGGCCGCGTTTCCTGCGCAACCGCAGCGAGCAGTTCGAAGCGCGCTTCGGCCTGCTCGAAGTCGCCGAGTCGCCGTCGCTGTTCTTCCGCGGCATGCACGGCTCGCGGATTCCGGTGGCGATCGCGCACGGCGAAGGCCGCGCGACCTTCGACAGCGATGCGGACCGCGACGCCGCCACGGTCGCGCTGCGCTACGTCGCCAACGACGGCATCGCGGCGAACGGCTATCCCGCCAACCCGAACGGCTCCGAGCTGGCCATCGCCGGCCTCAGCAGCCGCGACGGCCGCGCCACCATCCTGATGCCGCATCCCGAGCGCACCCCGCGCAGCGTCAACATGAGCTGGCACCCGGACGACTGGCCGGAAGATTCACCTTGGCTGCGGATGTTCCGCAACGTGCGCGTGGCGGTCGGCTGATGCGCTTGTAGAGCGGCCTTCAGGCCGCTGCTTCGGTCGTTGAATAAAAAAAGCGGCCTGAAGGCCGCTCTACGGGAAGAGGTTGGCGGACGCGGACGTCATGTCGCTGCCTGCGCCAGCCAGCGCTCGATCCCCGCGCGATCGCGCGCGCGCAGCAGCGCCGGGGCGCGGGCGCGCAGTGCGGCGTGGTCGAAGCCGCGCACCGCGCGACGCAGTTCCAGCAGCGTGCCCGGGTGCAGGCTGAACTCCTCCAGCCCCAGCGCCAGCAGCACCGGCGCGAACAGCGGATCGCCGGCGATTTCGCCGCATACCGCCACCGGTTTTCCACGCGCGCGCGCGGTGCGC
Organism: Lysobacter sp.; assembly: GCA_043754745.1. GTDB lineage: Bacteria > Pseudomonadota > Gammaproteobacteria > Xanthomonadales > Xanthomonadaceae > Lysobacter_I. Next base: position 5,468 of record JAYUUH010000024.1, on the reverse strand, counting down.
ATCACCGTGTTCAACAACTGCAGCACCGCCGGATGCAGCGGACTGTAGAGTTCGCCCAGCGCCTCGTTGTTGCGGTCGGCGGCGAGCAGGTACTGCACCAGATCGTTGGTGCCGATGGACAAAAAGTCGGTGGCGGCGATAAAGGTCGGCAGCGCGATCGCCGCCGACGGCACTTCGATCATCGCGCCCAGCGGCACCGCGTCGGCGATGGCGCAGCCTTCGCTGCGCAGTTCGCGCTGCACATCCGTAATCAGCGTGCGGACCGCGATCATTTCCTCGCGGCCGCTGACCATCGGCACCAGCACCCGGATCGGGCCGTAGGCGCCGGCGCGCAGGATCGCCCGCAGCTGGGTGCGGAACAGGTCGATGCGCGACAGCGACAGGCGCACGCCGCGCAGGCCCAAGGCCGGATTGGGCTCGCCGGGCAGCGCCAGCGCGGTACCGTCGGCCTTGTCGGCGCCGATGTCGAGGGTGCGGATGGTGACCGTGCGCCCGGTCATGCCGAGCACGAGATCGCGATAGGCGCGGAATTGTTCTTCCTCGTCCGGCAGCGTGTGCCGCAGGTCGGCCGGGCGGTTCATGAACAGGAATTCGGTGCGGTACAGGCCGACGCCGGCGGCGCCGAGCGCATGCGCTTCGGCCACGTCCTCGCGCGATTCGGCGTTCGCCCACAGCTTGATGTCGACGCCGTCGCGCGTACGCGTGGGCTCGCGGCGCAGACGATGCAGTTGTTTGCGTTCGCGCGCGTACATCTGCACCCGCGCGCGATGTTCGCGCAGGTCGTCGGCGTTCGGTTCCAGGATCACCAGGCCGCTGCCGCCGTCGACCGCGAGCACGTCGCCGTCGTTCACTTTCTGCAGCACGTGCGCCGCGCCGATCACCAGCGGCACGTGCAGGCTGCGGGCGAGGATAGCGCTGTGCGACAGCGGGCTGCCGCCGGCGGTGACCACCGCCATCACGCCCTGCGCATGCAGTTGGGCGAGATCCGAGGGTGCGATGTTGTCGGTCACCAGGATGTCGCCGGCGATGCCTTGGAGTTCTGCGTCGCGGCTGTGCAGCGCGGCGTGGATGCGGCCGACGACCTGGTCGATGTCGTCGATGCGGCTGCGCAGGTAGGCGTCGTCCATATCCGCGAACACCGCGGCGATGCGGTCGCGCTGCAGGCGCAAAGCGTAGTCGGCGGCGTAGCGGCCGGTGCGGATCAGTTCGTCCAGACCGGCCAGCAGTTCCGGGTCGTCCAGCAGCAGGGTGTGCAGGTCCAGGAATTCGCCGACCTCGTGCGCCAGCGCGCCGTGCAGGCGGCTGCGCAGCGCATGCATCTCGCCGCGGACCACGGTGATCGCATCGTGCAGGCGTTCGAGTTCGGCATCGACTTCGGACGCGTCGATCCGCTCTTCGGCCACGTCCAGCGCGTGCGGCAGGCGGACGCGCGCCCGTCCGAGCACGCTGCCGCGCGATGCGCCCTGGCCGGAGAGGATGCGACGCATTAGAGCCTGCCCACGGCCACTCCATGCTTCGCGCTGCCCCGAAGAGGGCATGGAGCAAGGAGGAGAGAGGAAGTGGATGTCGATCCACGACCGAACGAGGATGCCGCACCATGCCCTCTTCGGGGCAGCCCTCCGGGTTGTGCCGCAGAGTCCCGCTGATGTCCGCGCGCCGCTTGACCAGACGGCCAGTCTGGCGCTGCGCGACGCGCGAACACCATCGAACCTATGCGGCACAACGCGAAGTATGGAGTGGCCATGGGCAGGCTCAGCTATCCTCGTCGAACCGGCGTTCGAACAGTGCGGCCACCGCGTCCATCGCCGCAGCTTCGTCTTCGCCGTCGGCGCGCACGATCACGCTGCTGCCGTGGCCGGCGGCGAGCAGCATCACGCCCATGATGCTCTTGGCGTTCACTTCGCGGCCCTTGGCGGCCACGGTGATCCCGCAGCGGAAGCCGGAAACGATCTGCACCAGTTTGGCGGTGGCGCGCGCGTGCAGCCCGAGGCGGTTGGTGATGGTGAGTTCGCGTTCGATCATGGCGCTGACCCGGGTTGGGTATCGGAAATGGAAGACAGGTAATGTCTGGTTTCGTGTGTGATCAATGCTGGCGTCATCGACTCAGGCGTCATCGACGATCGCCCCGTTGCGTGCGCCGGCGGCGGCGACCGCCGGCAGTTCGTCCAGCGGCAGCTCTGCGTAGTTCATGACGCGCAGCAGCATCGGCAGGTTGAGCGACGCCACGCGCCGCGCCGGCGTGCCCAGTCGCGCGAGTTTCGACGCGAGATTGCTGGGCGAAGCGCCGTAGAGATCGGTGAGGATCAGCACCCCATCGCCGCCGTCGACCCGGCGCAGCGCGGCGCTCGCGAGCGGCAATGCGGTGTCGGGGTCGTCGTCGAAGCCCAGTTCGAAGGCTTCGGTCTTCAACGGCAGCTGGCGCAACAGCCGGGTCGCCACCTCGACCAGTGCGCTGCCGATGCCAGGATGGGTCACGAGGAGGATGCCGACGGTCATGTCGACAACTTAACAGACGGAGATGACGCGCCGGAAGCCGGCAATGCGGTCAGTGGCCGGATTCGTCCAGCACCGCATGGAACAGCGTGCTCAGCGCCTGAACCGCACCGGGCGGCCGCGAGGTTTCCGGGCGCATGGTGTCCAGCCGCGCCAGCTGTTCTCCGACGAAGGCGTTGATGGCGGCGACCGGGTCGCCCAGTCCCATTTCCGGGGCGCCGCGTTTGCGTTCCAGCAGAGCGTCGATGTCCGTGCACAGCGCGGGACGGTCGTCGATCAGATGCAGCAGCCGCTCGAATTCGATCGGCGCCGGGATACGGTAGCGCTCCAGCCACAGCACCGACAGCAGCGGCCGCAGCGCGTAGAAATATTTCTTCAGCGACACTTGTTCGGCGCGCAGATAGGCGCGTTCGGTGGTCTTGGCCATGCTGCGATAGTGGTACATGCCGCTTTCGACCGAATACACATCCGGCAGCAGCGCGCGCGCTTGTTCGCCGAAGCTGCCGCACTCGATGTAGCGGATCGGCGACTGGATCCATTCGACGAACGCTGGGTTCGATTTCCAGAACAGCCGCAGCGCTTTGCGCAGGTCCCAGCCGTTGAGGTCGATGTCGTCGACAATCGAGTACTCGATCACGTCGCGCCGTTCTTCCAGATCCACCGCCTGGTACCAGCGTGGTGCATGCGCGTAGATGAAGCGCACGTCGTAGTCGGAATTGGGCGATGCGAAGCCCCAGGCGCGGCTGCCGGATTCGACCGCCAGCAGGATGCGCACGTCGTGCTGTTCTTCGGCGCGCGCGAGCCGCTGCATGATCTCGGCATGCACGTCGGCGGGGATGGCGGGGTGGCTTGGCGGAGCGATGTTCATTGCGCGGGCGTCAGCGATGGGTCTCGGTGGTGGCGAAGACAGTGATTTCCTCGCGGTCGTGATACAGCTGGCGCGCGCGCACGGTCAGCGGCATGCCGGCCTCGGCCTCGAAGCGTTCGAGGCACTGGCGGGTTTCCTGCCAGCGTTTCTTCATCGGCAGTTTCAGGTTGAAGATCGCGTGCCGGCACCAGCCTTCGCGGAACCATTCGGCCATGCGCGCGGCGACGCGGCTGGGTTGTTCGACCATGTCGCAGACCATCCAGTCCAGCGGTTTCGCCGGGTGCCACGAGAAGCCGTCGGCGCGCAGGTGCTGCACCAGGCCGGTGTCGATCACGTGCTGGCGCAGCGGGCCGTTGTCGACCGCGGTCACCTGCAGGTTCTGGCGCGCGAGCACCCAGGTCCAGCCGCCGGGCGCAGCGCCGAGATCGGCCGCGCGCATGCCCGGGCGCAGCAGGCGTTCGCGCTCGTCGCCGCTCAACAGCACCAGCAGCGCTTCTTCGAGCTTCAGCGCGGAGCGCGAGGGCGCATCCGCCAGCAGTTTCAGGCGCGGAATGCCCAGCGGCCACGGCGCGCTGTCGCGCGGGTCGCCGACGGCGAGGAAGGCGTGGTCGCCGTCGACGAAGCACACGTGCAGCCGCAGCAGGCGATGATCGTCCTGCGCAGCGAGCAGTCCGGCCTTGCGCAGCGCCGGACGCAGCGCATTGCCGAAGCTGCGCGCGAGCCCGGCCAGCGGCTTGGCTTCATCGGAATCCGGGTGCTCGACGACGATGGTGCCGAATGCCGCTTTTTGTGGGAGCGACGCAAGTCGCGACTCCCCGCCGGGGGGCTCGAAGGTATCCCTGTCGCGACTTGCGTCGCTCCCACGAAGCGCCTCCAGCATCGGCGCGATCCGGTCTTTCGGGTCGAGATCGCGCAATTCCGCGAGCAGCCGCAGTTTCTGCCGCGCGAAGATCAGCTCGCCAAAGGGCAGGGCCTGCGTCAGGGCCTGGCCGTCGTCGCCGAAGAAGAGCGCGTAGCCGCTGTTGCGCCCGGTGCGCGCATAGCCGCCGAGCCCGCGCCCGGCGGCGCGTTCGGTCAGTTCTGCGGCGAGCTCGGGCTCGAAGCCCGGGCGGCAGTAGCAGAGGAGTCCGTGGGTATTCAATACCGGGATCCGCCGCGCGCACTGTAGGCGCGCAGCGCATCGCAGGCGGCGTCGCGTTCGATGTCGCGGGTCACCGCGATGCCGCGCCGTTCCAGTTCGCCGATCCAGTCCGCCGGCAGCGGGCCTTCGTCGAATTCGGTCAGCGCCATCACGTCTTCGGCGCGGGCGCCGATCAGCAGGCGGTCGATGCCGGCCCAGATGGTCGCGCCGTAGCACTGGCAGCAGGGCTGCGACGAGGTGGCGAGCACGATCGGGCCGCAGGGCGCGTCGCGTTCGTCGCGATTGAGCCGCGCGCGCTGGGTGCGCTGCTGGGCGAGCATGTAGGCCATCATTTCGGCGTGCGCGACCGAGCAACTGTGCGGCAGCACGCGATTCACGCCGACCGCGACGATGCGGTGGTCGGCGCCGAAGACCGCGGCGCCGAAGGGGCCGCCGCTGTCGGCTTCGACGTTGCGCACCGACAGCGCGATCGCCAGCGCGACCTTGTCGGCGTCGCTGTCGTAGCTGCGCGCGGTATCGACGAACTCGTGGACCCAGGCGGGCAGGGTGAGGTGGACTTGGGCGTAGAGCATCAGAGCGTCGTCCCCATCACATCGCCACCGCGCCGCTGGCGATGTTTTCGCATTGGCCTTTCACGCACTGGCAGCCGCTGACTTCCTGGAAGCCGCAGATCGACGCCATGCCCTGCTTTTCGCACTGCGCGCGGACTGCGGCGGGATCGGTCTTCGTGTCCTTGTTGACGCACATCGGATGCGCGCCACAGCAGTTGCCGACGTCCTTCACCGCGCAGTCGCTGTTGGTGTTGCAGCTGCGGCCAAGTTCGTCCGCGGCTTTCGTTGCGGGCGCGGTTTCCATGGTGTCGGGCGCTTCTGCGACCGGCGCAGGCGCGACGGGCGCGGGCATGGCGACCTGCTCCGCAGCAGGCGCCTTCGGTGCGTCCTGCGACGATGTCGGCGCGGTGCAGCC
>JAYUUH010000023.1:0-2204 GCA_043754745.1 Lysobacter sp. | reverse complement strand
CGGCTTCGTCGATGACAACGCGCTCGACCGTGCGCACGGTCATCGTGCCGGCGGCGTAGTCGATCTCGTGATCGATCAGCGCGCCGTTCACCTCGAGGCGCACGCGCACGCGCTCGGGCGCGATGCCGATCGCCGCGGCCTTGCCGGCGGACAGGCTGGTGGTCTGGAACGACAGCGCGCCGGAGGGTGTGCGCATGTCGCCGGCGATATCGTCGGCAGCCGCGGCCTTGGCCGCAGTGGCCCGCATGCGCAGCTGGCCGGGTTCGACCTGAGCGTCAGGCGCACGGACTGGATCGGTGGCCGGGGACGCGGCCGCGACATCGCGGCTCTGCCACGCGCCCAGCATCAGCAACGATGCGCACGTGCCGGCCACGAGGATGGATCGGAAAGAACTGTTCAACGAAACTTCTCCTTGTCATGAGTGATGAGGCCGGACCACTGCGCGCATGGCGTCGCAGCGGCCGGCGCCGCGGTTCCCCGCCGCGCACCAGACGATCCTGCTGCCTGGATCTCCGGACGCCCCGAGTCCGGATGCCCGGAGTGTGCGCGAATACGGCTGCACATGGCAGCCATCTCCGACGACCGGGGCCTCTGCGACCGTGTTCATGCGACGCGCGCCCGGAGCGGGCGCAGGGCACGCGACCCGATCGCCGCGAGTCAGCGTCTTCCAAGCCTTCGCGCGTTCGCGGTCGCGATGCGGTGGTACGGCGCGACGCCTGCACTCAGCATGCCGGCGACGGGATTCGACACTGGAAGGCCGCGCGGGCCCGACATGCCCAGCCAAGGCGCCCATACCGCCTGCCAGAACGACTGCGCGATCGCCAGTTGCTGCTGCATCGCGAACGCGGTCATCGCCATCGCGGACTGGGAGGCGGCCAGCCATTTCTCGTTGCTCATCCGCGACAGTTCGGTCCGATCGAATCGCGACGGCGTTGCGCCTGCCCATGCCATCTGCATGATCCTGCGCGACACGATGCCCGGTACCACGGCGTTGATCTCGGCGACCTGTTTGCCGAGGCGAAGTGTTTCATCGATGCGTTTCATTGGAAGTGTTCCCGTTGCTGCGATGCAGCATCCTGCGCCCCGCCGCGTGAACGCCGCAACGTGGAAAACTTCCAAGGGTTGTTCCTAACCCTGCAGAACACCTCGATGCACCCGGCGAGGAAACCCATGCCGGAGCATGCCGATTGCACGGCGGCATCGTGCAGGGCGTGCGCGATACACGTGAACATTGCGTTGGGGGCGCAGCGGATCCCCCGTCGTGCGGGCGCCGCGCCGTTGGCACGCGAATTGCACAAGTCCTCAACAGCTGCGGCGTTCGGCCGCGGCGTTCCCCCATCGCAGGACATTCCTAATGAACGAACACGACAAGCGAATCGACAAAGACATGGACAAGGATCTCAACCGCGATCCGATCACCGGTGCGCCGGGTGCCCATCCCGTCGGGACCGGTGTCGGTGCAGCCGCCGCCGGCGCCGCTGGCGCTGCGATCGGCGCTGTAGCAGGTCCGGTTGGCGCCCTCGCCGGAGCGGCGATCGGTGCGGTCATCGGTGGCCTGGCCGGCAAGAGCGTCGGCGAAGCGGTCAATCCGACAGCCGAAGATACCTACTGGCGCGAGCAGTATTCGCGCGAGCCCTACTACGCGAAGGATTACACCTACAACGATTACGCCCCGGCCTATCGCACCGGGTACGAAGCGCGCTCGCAATATGCGGATCGCAGCTTCGACGATATCGAAGCCGACCTGCAGCGCAAGTACGACGCTTCGCGCGGCGAATCCACGTTGCCGTGGGATCGTGCGCGCCCGGCGGCTCGTGCCGCATGGGATCGCATCGAGCGTGCGGTCCCGGGCGACTTCGACCGCGACGGCAAGTAATACCGCTCCATCGGCGTCGCGGTTTCGCGTCTCCGGGAAACGAAAGAGGGACGGCGCAAGCCGTCCCTCTTCATGACTCGACCGCGCCCGTGCCGCGTACACTCTGCATCGGATCCATCGGCAACCCGTTGATGCGCGGCTCGACAGCGCCACCATCGCCCGCCGATGTCCATCGAAAGCTCTCCACACTAAGGCGCACCGTCATGACCAAATCACCCATCGGCGCGGCCGGGTCGGCCGGATTAAACCAGGGCTGAAACACGAAGTTGAAGAGGCCCACCGGCGGCTGCCCGGTGTGGGCCCGGTCGAGCACGACGGGCATTTCGTG
>JAYUUH010000022.1:0-6500 GCA_043754745.1 Lysobacter sp. | reverse complement strand
AGCCGCCCCAGCCGGTGCCGATCTCGACGACATGATCGCCGGGCTTGAGGTCGAGCTTGCGGCAGATGCGGTCGAGCTTGCGGATGGAGGCGCGTTCGAGATCGTCCTGATCCTGCGCGTGTCCGTCGTCGGCCCAGATGCCCGAGGAGTACATCAGGTCGGGCGAGAGGAACAGCCGGAAGAATGCGTTGCCGAGGTCGTAGTGCGCGGCGATGTTGCGGCGGCTGCCGGTGCGGGTGTTGCGACGCAGCGCATGCAGCGCGCGCATCGCGATGCCGCCGAGTCGGGCGAGGCCGGTCTCCATGCCGTCGAGCAGATCGCGATTGCGTACCAGCAGGCGCACCAGCGCGACCAGATCGTCGCAGCGCCATTGGCCTTCCATGTAAGACTCGCCGGCGCCGACGCTGCCGTTGGCGGCGACCGCGCGGTAGAAACCGGGCGCGTCCACGTCGATGCGGACGAGCAGGTCGGTGGCGGTATGCGCGGGTTCGCCCAGTTCCACGCTGCCCAGCGCGTCGTGCAGCACGAGCCTGCCGTGGCGCAACTGCGCCATCTGCGCGATCAGCCTCTGGCGGAGGAAGCGGTCGAAGCTGCCGAATCCGCTCTGCGCGTCATCGGCAGCGTGTTTGGCGATTTCGTTCATCGTGAACCTCGGAGGGACATGTCTTTGGCGGGGTGGTCGTACACGGGATTGCGTTTCAGCCACAGGCGCAGCGCTTGCCAGTGGATAGCGCCGACAACCTGCGCGGTCATCAGCGGATAGCGCCAGAGCACCCGGGCCAGCGAAGCCGCATTCAACGGCCGCCGTTCGAGATGCAGCGTGGCATCGAACTCGCGTTCGCCATCGCGCGTCACGTCCATATGTACGTGCAGATCGTCGCCGGGCACGGTAAAGCGCCAGTCGTAGTCGCGTGCCATGTCCACGAACGGCGAGACGTGGAACGCCTTCGCGAACGACCAGTGCAGCGCGCGGCCGTGCAGGTCGGCGCCATCGACCGGCAGCACATACGCGTGACGCTCTTTCCACGGCGTGTTGGTAATCTCGGCGACGATGCAGTCGAGCGCGATGCCGTCGGCGGCGTAGCAGTAGTAGAAACTGACCGGATTGAAGGCGAGTCCGGCGTAGCGCAGATGCGTCAGCAAGCGGATCGGGCCTTGCGGCCTGCGGCCGGATGCGGCGGCTGCGCGGTCGCGTACGGCTTCCGACAGCGATTGATCGGGTGCGCCGAGATAGTCGCTGCGCCGGAATTCGGCGAAATTGCGCCGATTCGACGACCACAGCCAGCGACGGTCGAAGACCGAATCGACTTCGTCCAAGTCCAGATACAGCTGCGCCATGCGGTAACGGAATGCATGAGGATGCGGTGTGTGGCGGCGATGCCTCACCACGCCTTCGTAGACCGCGCTGGCCACGGGCACGCTCATGCGGCGACCCGCACCGGTGCTGCGATTTCCGGCCGCGCATCGCCGGGATGCACGGAGGAGTTCCACTGCACGCCGAGCGCATGGGCGACTTCGGTCGCGCTGCGCATGCCGTCTTCGTGGAAACCCCAGCCCCAGTACGCGCCGGCGAACCAGGTGCGCCGCTGGCCCTGGATCTCGGCTTTGCGCGCCTGCGCGGCGACCGAGGCGTGGCTGTAGACCGGGTGTTCGTAATGCATGCGGCGCAGGATCTTCGCGGGATCGATCGCGTCGGTGCGGTTGAGGGTGACGATGAACGGTTCCGGCGAGTCGATGCCCTGGAGCAGATTCATGCAATAGCTGACCGTGCAGACCTCGGTGGGGTCGCGCGGGATCGCCGCGTTCCATGCAGCCCACGCCTTGCGACGACGCGGCAGCAGCGATGCATCGGTGTGCAGCACGGTGTCGTTGGTCTGATAGGGCATGTCGCCCAGGATCGAACGCTCGGCGTCGCTGGCATCGCTCAGCAACCGCAGGGCCTGATCGCTGTGGCAGGCCAGCACGATCTGGTCGAAGCCTTCGACGGACGCATCCGTGAATACGGCCACGCCGTCGTGGCCGCGCACCACCTTGCTAACAGGCGTATTCGGTCGTTCGCGCACGCCCCAGCGATCGCGCAGCGCGTGGACGTAGGCGCTGGACCCGCCGCGCACCACGCGCCACTGGGGGCGGTCGCTGGCCTGCAGCATCTGGTGGTTGGCCATGAACTGCACCAGATACTTCGCCGGGAACGCGAGGATCTTTGCCGAGGGCGACGACCAGAGCGCCGACGCCATCGGCACCAGATGCTCGTCGCGGAACATCGCGCCGTAGCGGTGTTCCGCGAGATAATCGCCGAGCGTCGGACCTTCCCCGGACATGGCCAGCAGCGCCGGCGCTTCGCGATAGAACCGGAACAGATCGCGCAGCATGCCCCAGAATCGAGGCGACACCAGGTTGCGTCGCTGGCAGAACAGACCATCGAGATCGCTGGCGTTGTATTCCAGGCCACTGGCCTCGTTGCGCACCGAGAAGCTCATCGTGGTCGGATGCGATTCCACGCCCAGCTCCGCGAACAACGCATTCAACAGCGGATAGTGTTCGGGGTTGTGGACGATGAAACCGGTGTCCACCGCATGGCGACGGCCCTGCAGTTCGATGTCGTGGGTGTGGGTGTGGCCGCCCAGGTAGTCGTTGGCCTCGAACAGCACGACTTCGTGCTGCCTGGACAGGAGCCACGCCGATGCGAGGCCGGCGATGCCCGAGCCGATGACCGCGATACGCATCAGCGGGCCCTCGCTTTCGCCGCCACCCAGGCCGGAACCGGCTTGAGGTCGTGGACCAGACGCAGCAACGCCATCGCGCGCAGACCGTAGTAGGTCAGATCGATTTCCCACCAGCGGAACCCTTGGCGCGCGGATCCCGGGAAAAAATGGTGGTTGTTGTGCCAACCCTCGCCGAACGTGAGCAGCGCGAGCCACAGGTTGTTGCGACTGTCGTCGCGGGTTTCGAACCGGCGCTTGCCGAAGCGGTGCGCCAGCGAGTTGATGGTGACGGTGGCGTGGAACAGCACGATTGTCGAGACGAAGAAGCCCCAGACCAGCATCTGCCAGGCGTTCGTGCCGAGTCCGGGCGCGGCGGTTTCCAGCCAGCCGCCGAGCAGGAACAGCGCGATGGCCAACAATACCGGCATCAGGATGTCGTAACGATCGAGCCAGCGCAGTTCCGGAAAGCGCGCGAGGTCGCGGATGCGTTCCCAGTCGGTGCGAAATCCCTGGCGGGTGAGGAACCAGCCGACGTGGCTGTGCCAGAAGCCGTGGACGACCGGAGAATGCACATCGTTCGCGGTATCGGCATGGCGGTGATGGTTGCGATGATGCGAGGCCCACCACAGCGGGCCGCGCTGCACGCAGGACGCGCCGATCGCAGCGAAGACGAACTGCACCGCGCGCGAGGTGCGGAACGTCTTGTGCGAGAAATAGCGGTGATAGAAACCGGTGATCGCGAACATCCGCACCGCGTACAAAGCCACCGCGACCGCGACCGCGATCGGCGAGACGCCAACCCAGAACACCGCGAGGCAGGCCAGGTGCATCGCCAGGAACGGCAGCGTGCGCAGCCAGTCGATGCGGTCGTCGTCGGTGACTTCGGTTTCGTCTGCGGCGGTATCGAACCACCGCGCGATCGCGATGCGGATCCGTTTCGTGGCGGGGGTAGCCGCCGACGATTGCGGTGGATCGGGTATGGCGGGGGCCGGCATGTGCAACTCCTCGGGTGTCGACATTGATTACGTCGACCCCCGGGATTCGGATGCACTTGCCGGTGGGTTTACCGCCGGACTATTCCGTCATCGAACCCGTCATGGGTGCCGCCATCACAACGTCACGATATCGCCCTTCGCCACGATCGGACCGGTGGGAACGCCCTGCGGCGCGCCGCCGTCGGGCTCGAGCGTGATCGCCAGCAACGCGCCCTTCGCGAGCGCATCGCGCAACGCATCAGGCACTTTCACCGTATGCGAACGATCGATCGACACGACGCCCAGCGATTTCGGACTTTCGCCCGGCGGGATCAGCCACAGTTCGGGCACGCGGCCGGCGGCGTCGGCCGCGGTCGGCACCGGCACCATCAGCACCGTGCCGTCCTTGCGGTCGACCGATGCCAGCCAGCCGGGGCTGCCGTCGTCGCGGGCGAGGGTGGTGACGGGCTTGGGTGCGGAGGGATCTTCGACCGGCGGCTGCGGCGGCGGGGTCGGACCCGGATCCACCGCGACCGGCCCGGGACCGGCGCCAGGGTCTTCGCGCAGCAGGCCGAGCGGCCCGATCGCGACGGCAGCCAGCGCAGCTGCTGCCGCGAGGCCGGTGGCTGCGCGCCAGAAGCCTGCGCTCTGCCACACACCGGGTTTTGCCGAAGTGGCCCCCGGTGTTCCGACTGCGGGCCAGCCGAGTTGGGTGCGGATGCGCGGCCACAGGTGAGGCGGAACCTCGGCCTCGCCGAATTCGGCCAGCAGCGGCGCCAGGCGTTGTTCCCAATCGGCGACCAGACGCGCGAAACCACTGTCGGTGGCGATAAGGGCCTGCGCGGCGCGGCGCTGTTCGGCATCGAGCACGCCCAGCACGTATTCCCCGGCGAGCAGGTCGGCCGATGGCGGCTCCTGGCCGTCGAATTCCTGATGATGGAGGTCGCGGATGTTCATGAGGGACGCACGTTCATGCTTCGAGGCACCCACGCAGTTGCAGCAGGCCGCGGCGGATCCAGCTTTTCACCGAACCCAGCGGCGAGGCGATGCGCTGGGCCAGTTCTTCGTAGGTCGAGCCCTCGAAGAAGGCGGCCCGGATCAGGGACCGGCGGCGCGTGTCGAGCTGGTCCATGCAGGCTTCCAGGCGTTCGCGCTCGTCGGCGGAGACGGCGGTCTGCAGCGGCGACGCACCGCCGTCGGCGATGTCGTCGGCGAATTCAATCGGCGACAAGGTGCCGCGCGCGGGCTGCGCGCGGATCCGGTCGATGGCCTTGTTGCGGGCGATCATCGCCAGCCATGAGATCGGGCTGGCGCGGCCCGGATCGAACTGGTGCGCCTTGTGCCAGATGGTCGTGAACACTTCCTGCAGCACGTCTTCGGCCTCTGCGCGGTCCGGAATCACGCGCAGGCAGACGCTGAACAATTTCGACGAGGTGGCGCGATACAACGATTCGAACGCGTTGCGGCTGCCGCCTGCGACCTCGACGAGCAACGCGTCGAGCCCGGGGATGTCCTGTGCTGCGTTCTGTACCGCGTTGTGTGGGCGCATCTCGGGCATCCGGAATCCTTGCTTGGTGAACAGGCGTGGCGCCATGTTCCCGGACAAGGCGCCCGGCGGCAAGTATGCATGGATCGACCCCCGCCGGGTGGCGGGGATGCGACGCCGTCTGAGCGCAGCGGAACGGGCCAATACTGGAAGATCGTGCGGAAATGCGTACATGCCGTTGAATACGGGACGCATTGCGCGGCGGATGCAGGCGTGCGCTGTCCGCAACAGCAAGGCCCGGGGGGATGCCCGGGCCTTGGTCCGTGGTTTCAGGTGAGTCCCGGCGGAGGTATCACCAGATCACGATGCGCTTCCCGCCGTCGCGGAACATCGGGTCGCCGGCCTTGCACGAAAACGCTTTCGCGAACGCAGGATGGTTCGAGGGCGAGCCCACGGCGCGGAAGTTCGCCGGCGCGTGCGAGTCGGTGACCAGGCGGACTTCGAGTTCCTTCGGCGTGAAGTTGCGACGCCAGACGGTGCCCCAGTTCAGGAAGAAGCGCTGGTCGCGGTCGATGCCATCGACCTTGGCATCGGGCTTGCCTGCGCTCGCGCGCTGGAATGCGTCGTAGGCCACCGCCAGACCGCCGAGGTCGGCGATGTTCTCGCCCAGGGTCAGATTGCCGTTCACCATCTTGCCCGGTGCGGCCTCGTATCCGTCGAACTGCGCGACCAGCTTGCTGGTGAGCGCGGAGAATCCCTTGGAATCGGCCTCCGTCCACCAGTTCTCGAAGTTGCCGGTCGGTCCGAAACGGCTGCCCTGGTCGTCGTAGCCATGGATCATTTCATGGCCGATGACCGCCCCGATGCCGCCGTAGTTCAGCGCATCGTCGGCCTTGGCGTCGAAGAACGGCGGCTGCAGGATCGCGGCGGGGAACACGATCTCGTTCTGCAGCGGGTTGTAGTAGGCGTTGACGGTCTGCGGGCTCATGCCCCATTCGGTCTTGTCAACCGGCGCGCCGATCTTCGAGAGGCTCCACTGATAATTGAACGCGTTCGCCGCCAGCACGTTTTCGATATAACTGTCGCGCGAGGTCTCGAGGCCCTTCCATTCACGCCATTTGTCGGGATAGCCGATCTTCGGCGTGAAGGTTGCCCACTTCTCGAGCGCTTTCTTCTTGGTGTCGGGGCTCATCCAGGCGAGGTTCTCGATGCGGCCCTTCAGCGCCATGCTGAGGTTCTTGACCAGTTCCTCCATGCGCGCCTTGGACTCGGCCGGGAACGCCACTTTCACGTACATCTGCCCGAGCGCCTCGCCGGCCTGGCCTTCGATGGTGC
>JAYUUH010000021.1:0-2209 GCA_043754745.1 Lysobacter sp. | reverse complement strand
TGCGCCCGCGCATGAAGTTCATCGCCCGGATCTTGATTCGCGAGGCGAGCAGGTCGTTGGTCGCCGCACGGCCCCAACTGCCGCCGTCCTGGCTGTTGGGCATCAGCACTTCCAGGTTGTCGGTCAGCGCGCCCATCCACGGCGTCATCTTTTCTTCCTCGGTGCCGGGCAGGAAACCGATATCCTCGCCGACGCTCACCGTCGCGCGGGTCATGATGATCTCGCGATAACGCTGCTGGTCCATGGTCTGCGCAAGACCGGCCGCCAGCGCGAGCAGGGTCTTGCCGGTACCGGCGGTGCCGAGCAGGGTGACGAAGTCGATTTCCGGATCCATCAGCGCATTCATCGCGAAATTCTGTTCGCGGTTGCGCGCGATGATGCCCCACACCGCATGCTGGTGGCTGCGGAAATCGTCGACGATCTGCAACTCGACGAAAGCGTCGTCGACCTTGGCGACGCGGAATTCCGCTTCGTCGTCGCCAGGCAGGTAGACGAACTGATTCGGATACCACTCGTCATCGGCGAGGCGCGCGAGCTTGTAGAACGTGCGGCCCTTCTCCGTCCACGACTTCAAGCCCTCGCTGTAGCGCTGCCAGAAATCCTCGGGCAGCGCGGTGGAGCCGGTGTAGAGCAGGCTGAAATCGTCCAGCGCGCGGTCGTTTTCGTAATCTTCGGAAATGATCCCGGCGATCGACGCCTTGATCCGCAGGTTGATGTCCTTGGAGACGAATACCACCGGCACCGCGGGCTCTTCCTCGCGCAGCACCAGGATCGCGCCGAGGATCTGGTTGTCGGGCATCACCGCGCCGAAGCGCTTGGCCGAATCGAAACTGCCGGTCTGGAACCGCAGCTTGCCGATGCTGTCGGCGGCGCGTAGTTGCAGGCCTTTCGGGCGCGAGAGCGTGAGGCCCGATGCGATCTTGTCGGTGCCTTCGGCTTCGATCAGCTCGTTGAGGAAACGGCTGACCTGGCGCGCGTTGCGGCTGGCTTCGGACGTGCCTTTCTTGGCGTTGTCCAGTTCCTCGATCACCTGCATCGGCAGGAATACATCGTGTTCCTCGAACTTGAACAGCGCGGTGGGGTCGTGCATCAGCACATTGGTGTCGAGAACGTAGATGCGCTTGCCTTTGGTCATCATGCGTATGCGCTACCGGTTGCGGAAATCGTGGGGGAAGAGATCGTGCGACGGGTCGGAAGGAATCGCGGGCGAACGGAAACCATCGCGGCCCGTACGACGGGGCGATGGCCGGGTTGCGGGAACATCGGAATCACTGCGCCTGGGCTGCCTTCAGCGCATCGAGGACAGCCTGGGCATGGCCGGGCACCTTCACGCCGCGCCATTCGGCGGCGACTTGGCCCTTGGGGCCGATCAGGAACGTGCTGCGGACTACGCCCAGCACCTTTTTGCCGTACATGTTCTTTTCGTGGATCACGTCGAAGGCGTTGCACAGCGCTGCATCGCCGTCGCTCACCAGCAGGAAGTCGAAACCCTGCCTGGTGCAGAAATTCTGGTGCGATTTGACCGAATCGCGCGACACGCCGAACACCGTTGCGCCGAGTCCGGCGAATTCCGGCAGCAGCGCGTTGAAATCAAGACCTTCGATGGTGCAGCCCGGGGTGGCGTCCTTCGGGTAGAAATAGAGCACCAGCCACTGTCCGGCGTAATCGGAGAGCGTTGCGGTACTGCCGTCCGAGAGTACGAGGGGCAGGGCGAGGGTCGTGCTGGGCAGCGCTTTGCCGGCTTCGGTCATCGTCAGAACTTCATCGGGTCCATGATGGCGTCGAGATTCAGGTGATCGCAGAACTCGAGAAAATCGTCGCGCAACGCGGCGATATGCATGTCCGCCGGCACGCCGATGGTGACCTGCGCGGAAAACATGTCGGCCCCGGTCTGCATCGCGCGGTAGCGGGCGCAGTGCAGGCTTTCGATGGTGATGCCCTGGCGGTCGAAGAAGTCCGCCAGTTGATAAAGGATGCCGGGCTTGTCGGCGGCCACCACCTCGACCACGTACGGCAGCAGGTTCGACTGCACCGGTTTGGGGCCGGTGCGGTACCAGATCAGCTTGATGCCTTCCTCGCGCTCCAGCCGGGTGAGCATGGCTTCGAGTTTGGCGATGGCGTCCCAGGGGCCGACCGCGAGGGCCGTGACCGAAACGTCGCGACCGACGGTGGACAGGCGCGAGTCGACCAGATTGCAGCCGCTGTCGGC
>JAYUUH010000020.1:0-2215 GCA_043754745.1 Lysobacter sp. | reverse complement strand
GCGACCTGCCGCGCCGCGGCTTCGGCACGGAAGAGGGCCGCGCCGCGTTCATCCACGCGGTGGCGCATATCGAATTCAACGCCATCGACCTGGCTTGGGATGCGGCGTATCGCTTCCGCGGCATGCCGCCGCAGTTCTATGCCGACTGGGTGGGCGTCGCCAACGACGAAGCGCGACACTTCGCGATGCTGCGCGCGCGTCTGAACGACTTCGGCCACGATTACGGCGACTTCGACGCCCACAACGGATTGTGGGAAATGGCCGAAAAGACCGCGCACAGCGGGCTGGAGCGGATGGCGCTGGTGCCGCGCGTGCTCGAAGCGCGCGGGTTGGACGTGACCCCGGCGATGATCGTGAAACTCCGCCAGCACCGCGACGATGCCACCGCCGGGATCCTCGAAGTGATCCTGCGCGAGGAGGTCGGCCACGTCGCCGTCGGCTCGCGCTGGTTCCGCTGGTATTGCGAGCGCGAAGGCGTCGATCCCGAGCCGACGTTCCGCCGGCTGATCGCCGAGTACGGCCGCGGCGTGCTCCACGGCCCGTTCAATCTCGATGCGCGCAGCGCCGCGGGTTTCAGCGAGGAAGAGTTGCTCGCGTTGCAGGATGCGGCCGGCGCCTGAAGCGCGTTCGTCGATAAAAAAAACTGGCGCCGTGCGGCGTTTTTGCGTTCGCCATGCGACTACGCGATGCATCGGTCCGCCATGCGCATCGATCGGCAATCTCCGTGAAACTTCCGATACACATACAGCCGACATCATGATGCGGCTCTGTATCGCAGCCCGCCGCAGAGTGATTCGCAAGACCGAGGCGGGACTTCCCCCACGGAACAACATCAGAATGACCAAGACGACGATTCTCGCCGCCGCTATCCTGCTGTGCCTGCACGCCGGCATCACCCAAGCGCAGGATGCGCCCGATGGCAGCGATGATGCCGATACGCTCGATGCCATCTCGGTGGTCGGCACCGGCCAGACCCGTCAGGTGCAGGCGCTGGGCAAAGCCGATCTCTCGCGCTAAGCCGCGGGGGGCAGTCCGCTCAAAGCGGTCGCGAAGCTGCCCGGCGTGAATTTCCAGAGCGCGGATCCCTGGGGCAACTACGAGTGGTCGACCAGTTGAGCATTCGCGGCTTCTCGCAGCAGCAGCTCGGTTTCACCCTCGACGGCATCCCGCTCGGCGACATGAGTTACGGCAATCACAATGGCCTGCACATCGGTCGCGCGGTGATCAGCGAGAACCTCAACGGCACGGAACTGTCGCAGGGCAGCGGTGCGATCGACACCGCATCCACCGGCAATCTCGGCGGCACGCTGCGGTTATTCACCGGCGATCCGACTGCCAGATTCGGCGTGCGCGTGGCGCAGACGCTCGGCAGCGAGTCGCGAAGTGCCCGGCCCATACGCGCGCAATCCCGACCCCGCGGCGACCATGCTCGGCGAACGCCAGTGGCGATGGCTGGAGGAACAACTGCGGCAGCCGGCCGACGTGCGCGTGATCGGTTCCAGCCTGCAGGTGCTCGCCGATTTTCCCGGGTGGGAAGCGTGGGTGAATTATCCGAACGACCAGCAGCGCCTGTTCCGACTGATCCGCGACACCGACGCGCGCGGTGTATTCATGATCAGCGGCGATACGCATTACGGCGAGTTGTCCCGCCAGGGCGAGCACGTGCCGTATCCGCTCTACGACCTCACCAGCAGCGGCCTGACCGAGGTCTGGCATGCGCCGGTGCCGAACGCGCTGCGGCAGGGCGGCGAATCGTTCCGTCAGGCGAACTTCGGCATGATCGAGATCGACTGGAGCGGACGCGCCATCGACTTAAGCCTGCGCGATGTGCGCGGCGAGCCGCTGATGCGCAAGCGGCTGCGACTGGACGAACTCGCGATGCGCCAGCCTTGATGTTTCTGTAGGAGCGCCGGCTTTCAACAGCCCAACGGCTGGTCAAGGCGCGACAAATAGCCGACGCGCTTCAGGCTGCCTGTCGCGTCTTCCGGCGCTCTTACAACGGTATCGCCGACAAGTGCATGCCATCCGCATCGACCCGCAGCACCGAACCCTGCGTATACCAGTCGCCGAGCACGATTCGTTCGCAGGCGCGGCCGTCGACCTCCAGCGCGTGGATCGCCGGGCGATGCGTGTGGCCGTGGATGATCGTATCGATGCCGTAGCGCGCGAAGGTGTCGCACACCGCATCGGGTGCGACATCGGTGACGGTCTCGAA
>JAYUUH010000019.1:0-2216 GCA_043754745.1 Lysobacter sp. | reverse complement strand
TAGCATCTGCTCTATTTTTAATAGCAGCTCGCGCTTACTGCCCGGCGCCTGCTCGACGTTCAGGCCCCAGTGCTCCAGCAGACTCTGGAACATGTCGGGAATGACGTTCTCGCGACCGTAGAAGAAGCTGGCCATCACCTCGAGCGTGCTGCCGCGCAGACAGGTATCGATGGTGTGCTCGACGAAATCCCGCACGAACATCGGTGCCTCCGCCGTGGCGAGCGCCGCGGACAGCCCGGCTCCGGCGCGCAGTTCGCGCATGAAGGTTTCGAACTGCGTGGTCGAAGCGCCGACATCGCGCATCGCCTTGAGATAGAGATCGAGATGGCTGGCGGGATGACCGTCGGCATCGATGTCACTCTCTTCAGCCAGTACGATATCGTTGATCAGGCGCGCGGCGGCCGGATCGAGCGGCGGCATCCACGGCAGTTCGACACAGGTGAGATCGCGCTGCAGGCGTTTCGCCAGCGACATGAAGTCCCAGACCGCGAACACGTGCACCTGCATGAACGATCTCAGGGCTTCGGTATGCGCGATTTCGGCGAAGACAGGGTGGATTTCCAGTTCGTGACGCATGCGGCGCATGGCCTGGGTCAGAACGACATCGTGATGCTTGGCGGCCGCTTCCTTTTTCATGACGATCTCCTTGGTCGAGCACTCTGGTTGGGGGGAAACCGGGAACGTCTGAACGAAACCATCCTTGGCCCGTTCAGACCTCACGGAGCCGGCTTTCGCCGGATCCGAGTCCCTGCAGGACAGACACCGAAGCGTCCGGCCCGCGAGCGATACATCCTTGTGTCGCCGAACCTGTGCGTACGCGCTGGAATCGAATGCGGAAGTCAGCCTTAGACCGTCATGGCGGAAATCGTACCGGTCGACCGGACCGGCGAATCGAGCCGATGGAATCAGTGCGGCAAATACAGCGGGTAAAGGCTGGATTCTTCGCGCTCGATCCGTTGCGCCAACAGCGCGAGCACGGCCTGATAGTCCGTCATGAATTCCTGGCGGGCCTGATGGTCGAAAGTGCTGATTTGGTACTTCTTCACGAAGTCGACAACGCCACGCGCAATCGCATTCATCTCGCGTCGGAAACTGCGCACCAGCGCCGTGCTTTCCGAATCGCCCTGCATCGCGTTTTCCACATAGTTGTAAAAACGGACGTTTTCGGCGATCAGATGCCCTTCCAGATGCACCTTGAAGGCATTGAGCATCTGCGGCACCTGCTGGAATTCCCCTTGCCGCGCCATCTCGCCGATCGTGGTGTAGAGCTTGACCAGATCGGCGTGATCGCGCTTGAGCGACGGCACGAGATCGGCATCGTATGCGATGCCGAAACCGGCGCGGCGCTGTTCAACGGTGGGCATTCCCTGCGGCAGCGCCTGTGACCTCGGCCCCTGCCCGCCCCCCAACCACTTTTTCAAAAAATCGAACACAACATCCCCTGTCGTATGAGCTGTCGGCAAGCGCCGACTGTGCGACCTTAGCCTTCGCTACCGGGACCGTGTACCTGTCAGGTCTTACAGGAGTGATGGAAGCCCGTTCGGAACCGCTAAAACGGTCAAAGAGCCGTTTTTTGCGGGATCCGAAGTGGGCCATTTGTGCGTACGAGTGGGTGCGATCGCAGGCGTCGCAGCTTGGCGTGCATCGAACGCGCGACGCTCCTCGGGCCACCCGCGCAAAACAAGAAGCCGTCGCGCACGCTGCCGTCAACGAGCGCCATCCCGGAAGAAAGCCGGCCGTGTCGACACCGCAAGTGCGGGACCACAAAAAAACCCCGCCTTGCGGCGAGGTTTCTTGAAGATTGGCAGCCCCGGATGGATTCGAACCACCGAATGCCTGAGTCAGAGTCAGGTGCCTTACCGCTTGGCGACGGGGCTGTAGAGCTGTTCGGCTGCGATTGTAACGCCAAAAGCGTGCCGCCAAAACCGGGGGAACGCGCCCGGCCTGGCGGAATGAATCAACGCTTCGAGAACTGGCTGGCGCGACGCGCCTTGTGCAGACCGACTTTCTTGCGTTCGACTTCGCGGGCGTCGCGCGTCATGAAGCCGGCCTTGCGCAGTTCGGACTTCAGGGTTTCGTCGTATTCCACCAGCGCGCGGGCGATGCCCAGGCGGATGGCGCCGGCCTGGCCGGTGGTGCCGCCGCCGGAGGTCGTCGCGATGATGTCGAACTGTTCGCCGGTCTTGGTGAGTTCGAGCGGCTGGCGCACGATCATC
>JAYUUH010000018.1:0-2217 GCA_043754745.1 Lysobacter sp. | reverse complement strand
CAATTCAAAGCGGACGCCGTTGCCGATGAAAGCGAAGCCTTCGATACGTGCGACTTGCCTGTAGTCACCGGCAGGTCGAAGCACGATCGCACGGTCGCTGCCCTGCACGCGTCCTCCGACAGGCGCGCGCAACTGCGCATTGGCCGAGGCGTACAACAGGAACCGTTGCTTCGGTGCGAGAAGGACGCCCGGCCACTGGATCAGCCGACGATCCAGCCAGTAAGCACGCGCATCGCGCGCGGGCTCGGCCGCCGGATGCAGCACCGTCGCGGTGTCGGCGGCATCGCACGCCGCAGGCGGCGCATGCGCGTGGACCGCCGGGCATGCGAGCGCCGCAAGCATCGCCATGAATACGTATGCAGCGCTGCGTCCCGCTTTGCGTCGCTGCGTTGCGGGATGACCGGCGCTTGCGGCCGTCGCATACTTGTGGCGCACATCCTTGGGACTACGATGCATGAACGCTGTACCTGTCGACGCTGGCCGCGTCTCGGAAATTGTGATCGTGGGCGGCGGCACCGCCGGCTGGATGACCGCCGCGGCGCTGTCGAAAGTGCTGAACCGATCCTATTCGATCCGGCTGGTGGAATCCGAGGAGATCGGCACCGTCGGCGTGGGCGAAGCGACGATCCCGATGATCAAACTCTACAACCAGGCGCTGGACCTGGACGAAAACAACTTCATCCGCGAGACGATGGGCTCGTTCAAGCTCGGCATCGAATTCGTGAACTGGGGACGGCGCGGCGACCGCTATATCCACGGTTTCGGCAAGATCGGCCAGGATCTTGGTCTGGTGCCGTTTTACCAGTACTGGCTGAAGATGCACCAGGCCGGCAAGGCCGCGGCGCTGGACGATTATTCGATCAACACCCACGCCGCGCGCCACAACAAGTTCATGCGCGCGATCAGCGACCGGCCGAATTCGCCGCTGGCCGACATCGGCTACGCCTATCACTTCGACGCCGGGCTGTACGCGCGCTACCTGCGCCGCTACGCCGAAGCGCGCGGCGTGGTCCGCACCGAGGGCAAGGTGGTCGGCGTCGAGCAGCATCCCGAGAACGGTTTCGTCGCGTCTGTCACGCTCGACAGCGGCGAACGCATCCCCGGCCAATTGTTCGTCGACTGCTCCGGCTTCCGCGGCCTGCTGATCGAACAGACGCTCAAGACCGGCTATATCGACTGGACCCACTGGCTGCCCTGCGACCGCGCGGTGGCGGTGCCGTGCACGCGCACCACGCCGCTTACGCCGTACACGCGCGCCACCGCGCGCGAGGCCGGCTGGCAGTGGCGCATCCCGCTGCAGCACCGGGTCGGCAACGGCTACGTGTTCAGCAGCAGGCACATCAGCGAGGACGAGGCCACGGCGGCGCTGCTGGCCAATATCGAAGGCGAAGCGCTGGCCGAACCGCGTCCCCTGCGCTTCGTCACCGGCAAGCGCAAGAAGTTCTGGAACAAGAACGTCGTCGCCATCGGTCTGGCCAGCGGTTTCATGGAGCCGCTGGAATCGACCAGCATCCACCTGATCCAGTCCAGCATCGCGCGGCTCACCGCGTTCTTCCCGCACACCGGTTTCGACGAGACCGACATCGACGAGTTCAACGCGCACTCCGACTTCGAGTTCGACAAGATCCGCGACTTCATCATCCTGCATTACCACGCCACCGAGCGCGACGACACCACGTTCTGGGACCATGTGCGGACGATGGAGGTACCGGAATCGCTGCAGCGCAAGATGGACCTGTTCAAGAGCAACGGCCGCATCTTCCGCGACGCCAACGAACTGTTCGCCGAGCCGAGTTGGGTGCAGGTGATGCACGGCCAGCGCATGGCGCCTCGGTCGTACCACGCGCTGGTGGATGTGTATCCGGAAGAGAAGATCGCCGAATTCATGGCCAACATCCGCGGCGTGATCGCGAAATGCACCGACGCGATGCCCAGCCACGAGGCCTTCATCGCCAAACACTGCGCAGCGAAGGCCATGTGACCCTCGACAGAGCGATGCGTCGACACCCGTGTGCTGTATGTCGATGACGTTTCCGCGCGTGGTGTCGGGAGCGCGACGATGCCACGCCACCGCTGTCGACGCGCATGCGTTGCGGCGCATTTCCGCTTGAATACGTTTGCACCCGTCGATGCTGCACTGCAACGTGCCGCGGGCGATGCGCACGGGCATCGTAGCCGCGCACGACGCGTCAGCAACGACGCGCGCAGGCATCACCG
>JAYUUH010000017.1:0-6533 GCA_043754745.1 Lysobacter sp. | reverse complement strand
CTCATATCCATCGGGAGTGAGAGGCGACTTTAGGTACCACCGCGATATAGCGGATGGGTCAGCAACAAGTTCGTAATACCTTCCTGTAGTCATAGCTTCCTCACAAGTTGATTCAATAGCGACCCTGGAGTCTGAAGCTCTCCACGGATAGCCTGCATTTCTGTTCGTAATGCATGTCGGTAGGCACCACCATTCAAACCACTTGTTGCACTTTCAAGGCGACGAAAAACTGCTTGATGGTAAGCCTCCGGATGCGGACCTTTGTGACCCGGAACCGCTATTTTATTGAGCGCATCATCAAGGTTCATACCTGCTTTTTGAAAGATCGCTTCAAAACGAGGCGTCCACGGCCCGCCCCTTGCAAGTGACACACAATTTTTATTGGTGCATATGTGATGGATTGGAGCTTTCAGAGCAATGTTACAGCCCAGCGATGCTTTTGGACTACGTTTCGCCACCCGCTTGATCGCATCCCGCGCAAGTCTCGGCGTCACACGCTTGACCGCATGCGTCGCGCCCAGCCGCAACCCGGCCTGCGGCAGCGCGTAGCGCACCGCGAACCTCAGCACCAGCGCCGCGAACATGCCTTCTGGATCACTGTAGACCAGAGGCGAACCATTCGCATACCCGTAGGTGCTCATACCGCCGTCCAGCCCGATCGGGTCGGATTGCGCGTAGCGGCCCGTGCCTGGGTCGTAGTCGCGGAAGTAGTTGTAGTTCAGACCCGTCGCGCTGTCGTAACGCTGCCCCGGGAAGCGCATGTCAAACACGAACGCCGTGCCGTCGCCATCGACATCCTGGTTCGGCGCGCTGTCGCCGAAGGCCTCGTCCGCCAGATTCCAGTTCCATACCGCCACGTTGCGAACCGGGTCGATCACCACCCGCGGCGTGCCCAGCGCATCGGCTTCGATGTAGTACAGCTTCTGGTTCGCGCCCGCGCCCACCAGCAGCCCCACCGGCAGATCGTCCAGCCACACGACCTGCTGGATCGGCTGGCCGTTGGCGCCGTAGTCGCCGATCCACTTGCCGTCTTCGTCGTACAACGTCGCCACCGCGATGCCGCTACCGGCCTTATGAACCCGCTCGCCCATCGCGTTGTAAAGGTAACGCATCGCCACCACGCCGTCGTGCCGCACTGCATGAATGCGGTTGGCGTCGTCGTAATCGAACTCGCGCACCGCCGGTGCGCTCGACGCCCCGATCCGAGTGGTGTTGCCGACGCTGTCGTAGCCGCGCGTCTGCGCCCCGACGCTCTGAAGGTAATGCCGGCCGGGACCGGGCCCTGCGAAGCTGTAGCTGTACGGCGTCGTGGTGCCGCCATCCGTCCTGGCGGTGCGGTTGCCGGTCGCATCGTAGGCGTAGGCCTGCAGCAGTGGCCCATTGGCGCCTTCGCGCACATGAGTGAGCCGGTTCATGCCGTCGTAGGTGTAGCTGCGACGCGGCGGGTCGAGCGGGCCGGCATGCCGAAGCGTTGCGAGGTTGCCGACTTCATTGAACGTGTAGCCTTCGCTGATGCCGCCCGGCGCGGTGTCCTCGACGGCGTCCGGCTAGTAATTATCGTTGAGCGAGCGGCGCAGCACGCGGCCATTGCCGAAGGTCCAGCGGCTGGCCGGGCCGAACGGGTAGTAGGTCGCACCCGACAACAGCGTCTGCGTTTGGCCGTTGGCCAGCAGCACCCGCAGTTCCATCGGCCGCGCCTGCGCATCGCGCACGATCCGCACCCCGCTGCCGTCCGGGTAGGTCATGCCGATCATCTGGTTGCCCGGCGGCGGGTTCTGCAGGGGGACCGTCTCGCCCGGCAGCCGTCCCAGCGGATCGGTGTGCAGATAACGCAGCACATACGTCCGCCCCTGCGTGGTCTGCAGTTTGCGGGCGACGTTGCCGTAACGGTCATAGCAATAGCCGGTCCCACCGCTGGGATCGGTGGTGGCCGCCAGCCGGCCCTTGGCGAACCGTTCGCCGATCGGGCAAGCAGCAGGCGCAGCATCGTAGGCGTAGGTCACGTTGCGAGTGCTGTCGGGATAAGCGATGGCGGTCATCCGGTCCAGCGCATCGTAGTCATACGTCGCGGTGACGCCGCGGCCGTCGGTGCGGGTCTTGATGTTGCCGGCTTCGTCGTTGGTGGCGTTGGTGGTGAGCGTGTCCGGGCTTTGCTGACTGACCAGATCGCCGAAGCCGTTGTAGTCGTACAGCGTCGACAGGCCGTTCGGGTCGGTGATCCGCTTCACCTGATCCAGCGCGTCGTACTGCAACTGCGTCAGCGCAGCGACGCCATCCATATCTTCCAAAGTGCTGCGCAAGCGCCCAAGCGCATCGTGGTCGTAACCGGTCTTGCGGCCCAGCGCATCGGTCATCACCGACAGATTGTCTTCGGCGTCGTACAGGAAGCCCGTCGAATGCTGATAGGCATCGGTCTGCGCTTCCAGCCGGCCGAGCGTATCGAAGGTGCTCGACAGCCTGCGCAGCAGATCGCCGCCTGCGTCGCGCGTCTCTTCGCTCAAGCGTTCGCCAGCGGCGTTCAACGCGTAGGTGATGGCGTTGCCATCGCGATCGGCGATGGCGGTCAAACGCCGGGCATCGTCGTAGCCGAAGGTGACGTACACGCCATCGGGCTGGATGACGCGGTGCACCTGTCCATCGGCGGTGTACTCGATCCAATCGATGCGGTCGTCGGCCTCGCTGGCGTCGTCGGTGCCGCACACCTTGCTGGCGAGCAGCCAGCCGCGAGGATCGTACTGGAGATCCGTCGTCACGCCGTTGGCGTCGCGGATCAACTTCACGCGGCCGGCGCCGTCGTAGGCAAGGATCTCCGTGACCTGCAATTCCGCATCGACGATCCGCCACAGGTCGCCCTTGCGCCATGCGCAGGCGGCCGGCGTCGCGGCACACTCGGACGCATCGGCCGCACGGTATTCGTAGCGGGTGATGTCCGCTTTACCCAAGGCACTGTCGCGGGGGTTGCTGCGGGCGCCGTCGACGCTGATCACCAGCCCCACCTGTGGACAGGTCGCCTGGGCGACATCGCCCGCTTCGCAATAAGCGATGGTCGCGGTGCGCGAATCGCCGGTCGCCGGATCGATCTGCTTCACCAACACCGGCTGCGCGCGGCTGTTGTAGACCCACTGGTTCTGCGCCTTCAGTTGGCCGGCCGCATCGCGGATGCTCTGCTCGGTGATCCGGTTGGTCGCCGAGTCGCGCACGGTTTCCTGGCGGCGCTGGTCGGGGGTGCCGACCGCTTCGACCGTCGCGGAGAGGTAGTGATCGGTGGCGTGGTATTCGTAATCCGTATGCACCAGCTTCCGGTCGGTACTGCGCTGCAACCGGCCCAGCGTGTCGAACAGTTGCGCATCCTGCGTCGTCTGGCCGACCGTCCGCACGCCGGTGATGCGCCGATAGAGGCCCGGCAGAATCGTATAGACGCGCTGCTCGTTGTCGGCGGTGGTCACGGTCGCCTGCGACTGGCTGTCGTAGCGCACCGTGGTGACGTGATTGGGCGTGCCGAATACCCGGCTCTCGACGATCCGGCCGCGCGCGTCGTAGCGGAACGAAGCGAAGCGGTCGCCGGTTTATACGCTCTGTGTCATTCGCCTCCGCCACCGTCTCCCATATCGCTGTTTGGCGGCGGCGACATCGTACGACTACCCATCCGCATAACCGGGCCCTTGGGTCCGTCCATGTCCTTCGCTTCGGCCTGCGATTGCTGCAACTCCACCGTTTCTTGGCGGGTCTGCTGCACGGTCTGCGCCACCGTCGACGATTGCTCGATGGTTTGGGACAGGGCTTGCTCCACGTTGACGGAAATCCGGCGATGCGCCGAGTCGTTCAAGTCGCCTTGAACGACGAACACCGCTTCCGGCCGCCCGGTCTGCGGGTCGATGCGATTGCTGGGCACCACATGATCGACGCGAGTGAAATTCCAGCCCTTGGCGGACAGCGCTTCGGCCACGGCCGACGCGCCAAGCGTCTCCTTCTGGTGCTGAGACAGACCCATGCCAGGCGCGGCTTCGACTCGCGCGATCTGGCTGTGTGCTTGCAGATACATGTGATGCGCAGGATGCGCGGGCTCGGTCATCAGTGGCGGAGCGGGACGATTGCCGCGCTGCTGCCCTTCGGATTCGCGCGATGGGTCGTCATCGCGTTCGTTCCTTTTCATAGACAGCGAAGGATATTTGGCCAGTAATCCGGCCTCGAACGTATCCAACTTCGCTTCTATGCTCGGTACCGCAGTGTCATTCAGATGACGCTTGAAACTCTCACTGCCTGAAGGGTATGCCAGCCTACTGAACGTCACCGATTCGGCGATGCTCACGGGATCGTTATGCGACCTAACGATGTTGGCGTTCAAGGCCGCGCCCGCAAACGCCACCGCGCCCGCTGTGGGTGCATAACCGCTGACGTGCGCCAATTTGTCGCCGGCAATATCCAGCACCTGATCCACCGACTTGCCCGCATAAGCAATCGCATCATGCTGATTCTGACTGCTTCGCACGGTCACCGTGTCCAAAGTCTGCGCGACAAACTGCGAGTTTTCGCGGATCTGCCGTGCTTCCTGGCTGGCATCGCGCAAGGCGTCTGCCGCTTCGCCCATGTTGCGTCCGCGGGCGGCGGTGCCTGCCTGCTGCAGTTCGGAGGCCTCACGGTTCGCCCAGCGCTGGACGCCATCGGGCAGAAGGTCTATATCTCCGATCCGACGAAGGACAGCAGCGCCAGCAGATGCGCCGCGCGCCTGAACTTCTCCCTGCACGAAATCAACGGTCGCCTCCGCCCTTCCGGCGAACTCGCGAACGTCGGCAGAGGCTTCGCCGCTCATGCGCAGGCCGGTAGCTGCCGTCTGTCCCATGGTGCGGGACACACTGCTTTGCACATCGGCCACAGCTCCGGCCATGCCGCTCACGGCATCGCCCGTATTGTCCAGCGTCTTTGCCTGATACTTGCCGCCAATCTCCACCCACTCGCCTATCTCGTTGCCGACGCGCGCAGCCTTCGCTTCCCGGTGCGCCAATTCCAGCAGTGGCCCCGCAAAGCTCGAAGCCCCCGACAAGCTGGGAACGTCCGCACGCGGCGCGGGGGCGCTTTCAGGGTCATCGGGGTCGCTACGTTTCATCGCCTGCATCGGCACCACGCGCCCAGCCGCCAGCGGCATATCACGTAGATAGCTTTCTGGATCGCCGGTCGCCAACTGGTCGACGAACGCGCCGAACGACGCGCGGGCATGCGGCGGCATCTGCTCGCCGATCCGCTCTTTCAGTTCTTCCCGCACGTCGTCGGGCACATTGAGCAGGATGGTCGACGTGTGCCGCATCACTTCGGCCAGTTGTTTATTGTGGAAGGCGTCCAACCGATCGATGTTGTAGACCACGCCATCGCTCAGCAATTCTCCTTGCACCTGATAGGCGGTAATGCGCGAATGGGGGTCGTGAAGCTCTACACCCGGGTTCTGATTCGCGAATCGCTGTGCCGTCATCGGGTGCAGTGGCGCGGCATTGACGGTCACCGCACGTTCACCGCTAACCGCAACCGCCGCTGTCGCCATGCCCCCGGCAAGGGAGTGGCCGGTGTAGTCGACAGAAACTCCGAGCTGCTTGAAGTCCCTGGCCAATATCATTGCGCGATCGTAGTAGTCGGTCTGCAAGCCGATGGCCTGCGGACCGTTGATGCCAGCGAAGTCTTCGAGGGTTGTGTCGCGCGTCTGCCCATTGGCAAGTTCAATCGGGCCAGAAGAACCCTTAAATGCGACGGTTGGCTTGTAGCCAGGACCAAGAATCTCCGGGTCGGGCAGATAGATTTCGGCGCGGAATCCAGATTCGTCTGGCTTGAAGTATTCAAGCAGCCTTTGATTGGTCAAATTTGCCAACTCCGGCACTTGTCTCCGCAGGAGATCCAGATCTTCGCTGCCTCGGCGCCAGCCCACCGGAGACTGGCCCTCGCCTGCTGCGGATGCGTATACATCTTGGCCTAACCGGGAACTTTCAGCCGCATGATGCATGGACTTCAATTGTCGCAAGTCGGCAATGGCCGCGGGAGTACCTAAGGCTTCCAGGTGCTCGCGCCATTCACGGCGCTTTTCCAACTCCTCCATCCGGTTCATTGCGTGACCTGCTGCATCTCGGGTAGTGGCACCTTCGACTCATCAGTCTCGTAGCCGAATGCTTCCCTGTCCTCGCGATAGTGCCTAGGCATCGGTGGGCGCGAAAAACCCTTCGCTAGTACCCAGCGTTGACATCTGGTCTGCCACTCTCGGCCAATGCCTGCTTTCATGGGCTTCCAGAAAATAGCCTCAATCGTTGGAGAGGCGGTGTGGCTGGAGAAAGGTGGAGTCGCAAGACCGCCGTGATATTCCAGACCTGGGTTTGCCCCCCGCTCTAGCAGCCAGTGGGCTCTTTCGAAGCCTCCACTGGTCGCATAAAGTTCCACGACAGGGCCGCTGATCCCGCCGGGGTTCGGCTCATTGATGTTAGCCCCACGCTCGATCAACAGTTGCACGTTCTGCCATTGGTTCTGCCAAATGAAGGCTTGGAACACCAATGTTTCGT
>JAYUUH010000016.1:0-2223 GCA_043754745.1 Lysobacter sp. | reverse complement strand
TGCGTGCCGCCAGGGCCGAACCACCGCACCGAATCGATGCTGCGGATCTGCCAGTCCAGCGGCGCCGACGGCCGCGGTCGTCGACCAGCTGCTGCAGGGGTTGGAAGACGTGCGCGAGCGCGCGGACGCCAGGGTGCTGCTGTTCGCCGATGGCGGGACCGGCTTCCTGTCCGGCAACGTAGCGTCGCTGGACGCGGCCATCGATGCCGGGCTGTATCGCGCGCTGACCGGGTTCCCGCTGCCGACCATCGCGGTGCTGCAGGGCGATGCGGGCGCTGCCGGCTTCCTGCTCGGCGCGCTCTGCGATTTCATGGTTTGCGCGCGCGAGTCGCGCTATGCGTTCTCGGAAGTCGGGCACGGCCTCCATCCGACGCCGGCCGAAGCCGCACTGCTGGCGGCGCGCTTCGGTCACGCCCGCGCGAACGATCTGCTGTACATCAGCGGCGGCCAGCACGGCCGCGCGCTGTGGGACAAAGGCTGGACCTTCCCGGTCGTGGAGCGCGCGCAGGTTATGCCGGCCGCGCTGGCGCTGGCCGCGGACATGGCCGCCAAACCGCGCGAATCGCTGAGCCTGCTGAAACGGCACATGGCGCAGGCGCTCGCACCGCTGGTCGAGCGTCTCGGCAGCGAGCCGCGTCCGCAGAGGGAGCCGGAGCCGACGGTGGAGCCGGAGCCGAAGCCCGCGGGTGAACCGCATGCAGCGCTTCCTGGCATCGCGGTCGAGATGCTGTCCGACACCGTCGCTTCGGTCCGCCTCTGCGCAGGCGACGCCGCGCTGCCGGTGCTGCTCAGCCGTCTGCGCGAGACCCTGGACGCGCTGGCGACCCGCGGCCATGCCGCGGTCGTGCTGCGCAGCGATGTCGCCGGCTTTCTGCCGGGTCTGCCGCTCCATTCCGATGAGGCTGAAACTTCGCAGGGGCAGGCGCAGGCGCTGGCCGAACTGGCGGCGCTGCAGGCGACCCTGTCGGCGTTTCCGGCACCGGTCATCGTCGCTTTCGAACACGATGCCGACGGCATCGGCTGGCTGCTCGGCCTGAGCGCCGACGCCTGCGTCCACAGCGACCGCGGCCAGTGCTCGGCCGATGCGCTGTGGCAGCATCCCGCGCTGCTGCGGCAGGCGATGCCGCGGTTCGCGCGCCGTCTGGGCGACAACCTGTCCAGGCAGTGCCTGTTCGGCGCGGCCGCCGTCGACAACGATGCACTTGCATCTTCCGCGGGCCTCATCGCGCGCGGCGGCGCCGACGACGTGCTGGTGGCCGCGCTGGCGCTTGCCGAAACCTCGCCGCTGCGTTCGCCCGCGCTGTTGCGCCAGTGGCGCAGCCTCGGCCATACGCCGGCTTCGGTCGATGGCGACAGCGATGCAGATGCAGGCAGCCAGGCACCGGTAGTGTCCAGCGCCGGAGACAGCGCCGCATCGCCTCCGCCCCAGTCCTCCGCCATCGACATCGAGGTGCGGGACAACGGCGTGATCGTGGTGCGCATGGTCGATCGCGATGCGAAGAACCTGTACTCGCCCGAATTGATCCACGGGCTGGAAGCGGTCTTCGCGCATATCGAAGCCTCCGACGCCTATCGCGCCGTGGTGCTCACCGGCTACGACACGTACTTCGCTTGCGGCGGCACCCGCGAGAGTCTGCTGGCGATCCAGCAGGGCACCGCCAAATTCACCGATGCGAAGGTCTACCAGCTGCCGATGAGCTGCAAGCTGCCGGTCATCGCCGCGATGCAGGGGCATGCCATCGGCGGCGGCTGGACGCTGGGCATGTTCGCGGACCTCTGTCTGTTCAGCGCCGAAAGCCGCTACATCAGCCCGTACATGCAGTACGGCTTCACGCCGGGCGCCGGTTCCACGCTGATTTTCCCGGCGCGGTTGGGCTTGGACCTGGCCAAGGAAACCCTGTTCACCGCCGCCGAATACACCGGCAGCGAACTGCGCGCCAAAGGCCTGCCGCACGGCTGCTGCCCGCGCGGCGACATCCTCCCGCGCGCGCTGGCGCTCGCTGATGCGATCGCCGCACGCGATGCCGGCGACGTGCGCGCACTCAAGCGGTATTTCAGCGCGCCGCTGCTCGATGCGGTCGAAGCGACCTATGTGCGCGAACTGGCGATGCACGACAAGAGCTTCGTCGGCCAGCGTCACGCGTTGCAGGGCGTGATGCAGCATTTCCTGTCCGATGCCGGGCCCGCACCTGCGGCGCAGGCCGCCGCGGCGGCCCCACCCGG
>JAYUUH010000015.1:0-6549 GCA_043754745.1 Lysobacter sp. | reverse complement strand
CGCCGCCTTTGCCGAGGTTCGTGGACATGTTCACCTCGCCGTCGATGATGGAGACGACGGTGTAGGTTTCGAACACGTTGCGGTTGGCGTCCTGCGCTGCGTTGGCACCGAACGAGCCGATATTGCTCAGCGGCACCGCGATATCGACGCCATTCACCGGCACCGTCAGGTTCTGAAAGCGATTCTTGAACTTGAAGTAGTAGGAAATATCTTCCATGGCGTCGCCATCGTTGTCGATATGGATGGCGTACAGCGCGTTCGGGTCCATCAGGAAATAGTTCGGCCCGCCGTAGGGCGCCTGCAGCGGTTGGTAATTGGCCAAAAAGGTGATGTGTTCGCCATATCCTCTTTCGTAGCTGCGGAACATGTAGAAATCGGTACCGTCCACTTTCGGGGTCTCGGTGATCATCGGCGCTTCGCGGTGGCTGGATCCGAAGGCGAGACCCGCGGACATCGCGGCTGCGAATGCCAATGCGAACATCGCGGGCTTCGGCAGCGAACCCTGGCTGGCGACGGCTTCGATTGCGGTGTGTTTCATGATTTGCTCCTTGTGATGGCGCCGAACAGGGATGCGCCGACGGGGGAAGCATCGGATGCGATGCCTGCTGTTCATAATGTTTTACGCGCCTGCAGGGTAAGCGGATGCAACCGTTCGTCCGCAGCGCGTTGATGGCGCGATTCGCGGCACGCATTCGGTGAATTTCGCACCGCTTTGCATCCGCATCGCCGCTGCATTCGTATATGACCGACGCTTTTTTGCGCGGAGCCTCTGGAACCAAGCCGTAAGCGCACGCGGGGTGCTTAAGCGGAAAGCCCTGTACCGGGTCATTCCATGCGACTTCATCATGGCTGTGGCGGAGAAACAGGAGCCCGCGTGGTCTTTTTACACTTTGACGGAAAAGTCTAATCTGACCCTGATTTTTCACGGGCCTGTCGATTTGAAATGCGCATGGATTGTCGTCGAGTCAGCAAGAAGCCAACCATACAACCCACAGTTGATCGTAGACCCGAAGGGCGGCGCGCACGATGTGCGCCGTTTTTCGACGCGGCAGGATGCCGCATCGAAAAATTCCGGCCGTGTTGCCGACGGCACATTTGCCCCAGCACTGAAGAGTTTTCTTTGGTTACTTTCTTGACTCGCGCTATGGCGCTCGCCCCCGTATCAAGTACGGGGCAGGCTCTTTGGGCCGGCTTCGCCGTTCGCGCCGCAAGCGGCGCAGTGCGACAAAGAAAGTAACCCGCGCAAACCGCGGAAGCTCTGCAGTTGCTGTTGCTTTCGATCTATATCCCTAGCACTGCGCATGACATGCAGGGGTCCGAGTGGAATGGCGCTTACTTTCAGTCGCTGGATCCCCGCCTGCGCGGGATGACGGGGCTCAAGTAAGTCCATTGCACTCGGACCCGATGTCGCCCGGAAAGAAGCAGGTCCCTCGCTTCGCTCGGGATGACAGGCTGCATCACACCGCAGCGGTTACTTTTCCTTGCGCCAGTTCACCGAGCCGCGATTCTCGACCGTGCTGGATTCGATCTCGATGTCGAAGCCCTTGCGCAGCAGATATTTGAGCGTGATCACTTGGCCGGTGCCCAGCAGCGATACGCCGTAGCTCACGTACAGCCGCGGCGAGAGGTATTTGCCGATGCCGACCACGGCGCCGCCGAGGGCGCGCGATTCGCTGACGCCGGCATCGTCGAGGCCGATCTTCGCGCCGAGCTGCGAAGCCAGCAGATTGCCGGCCGACAGCGCGGCGGTCGCGGCGCTGAGCTGGCGGTTCTCGTCGGCGTTCGCGCTGGACAGGGGCCGGCCGAGGGTGAGGTAGGCCAGCGCTTCGGATTCGCTGCTGGCCGGGTCGCTCCAGACGGTGGCGATCGGTGCCGAGGCGCGGCCGTTCACGTCGATGCCCGCGGTGACGTCGCCGACCTCGCGCTCGGCGCGGATGTCGATCAGCGTATCGGAGAACGCGGTGTTCGACCACACCAGGCGGCCGCGGGTGACCTGCAGTTTCTGGCCATAGGCGCGATAGCGGCCGTCGATGTCGAGCGACCCTGTCGCGACCGTTTCGCGGCCGGGACGCGCGCGCATGCGCACGCTGCCGCCGAGCGTGCCGTCGAGGCCGAAGCCCTGCAGGCGCACGTCGTCGCCCATCGTCAACGCGAGATCGAGATCGAGCGGCGAGCTGCCGGTGCGTTCCGGGTTGGCCGGGTCCAGCACCACCACGTCTTCCGACGCCGACACGCCGGCATCGAGGCCTTCCAGATCGATCTTCGCGCTGGCGATGCGCACACTGCCGGCGACCGCGATCGGTTGACCGGCGCTGTAGCGCACGGTCACGTCGGGGTCGATCACCGCGCGCAGTTCGCGGGTGTCGGACACGAGGATGTTCTTGCCGCTCACCCGCAGCAGCAGCGGGGTGTCGTCGCGCTGCCAGCCGAGGGTGCCGTCGACCTGCAGCGTCCCGTCGCCGCTGCGCACGCTGCCGAGGATGCGCGCGCTGCCGTCGGGCTGCGCGTCCATCCTGACATCGCCGTCGCGCAGGCTCAGCGCGAGCGACGGCAGCTCGGCGCGGAACGCCGTCAATCGCGCCTGCCCGCCCAGCGTCGGCTGCGCGCGGGTGCCGCCGAGCGCGATGCGTCCGTTCAAGCGGCCGGTCGGATCGACGATATCCGGCGAAAAGAGTTCCAGCCAGGTCAGGGTTTCGGTATCGATCTGGATGTCGCCGCTCAGCGGCGCGTACGCGTCCCAGCCGGTGGCGATCTTCGCGACGACGCGACCGTTCGGCCGCAGCGCGCCGGTCAGGTCGGCCTCGATCCGCTGCGGGTCGAAGCGCGCAACCAGATCGAGATCGGCATAGCCGAGGATCTCGCGACGGCCGCGCGCATCCAGCGCCAGTCCGCCCTCGGCGGAACGCACCTTTGCAGTGCCCTGCCAGCTCGCGCCGCGCGGGCGCACCTGCGCATCGATATCGACATCGCCGCGCAGCAGCCAGGCGCGCTCGTCCTCGCGTTCGGGCAGATAGGCGGCCAGCAGGCCCAGCGGCACGGCTTTCCCGCGCACGTCGGCGCGCGTCGGCCAGTCGATGTCGGCGCACAGCGAACCGGCGCTGTCGGCGGCCGAAAAGCAGCTCGACGCGAGCTGCAGCCGCGTCGTGTTCGCGGTGGGGGTGACGGTGAATCGCGCCGGCGCCTGCAGCGACCACACCGGGCCGGTGGTCGGCGCGAGCCGCAGCGCGTTCAACGCGCCGGTCCACTGCGCGCCGCGTTTCGCGACATTGCCGGCGAGCGCGAGTTTGCCGAACGCAGTGTCGGCATCGCCGTCGACGCTCAGCGCTTCGACCGCGCCGCGCGCGTCCAGATGCAGGCGCGCGAACGCGAGTCCGGCTTCGACGTTCTCGCCGTCGATGCTCAGCGCGCCGGCCGCGCCCGCGCGCCACGGCAGGCGTCCATCGACGCGCAGCGAGTCCGCTTTCCAGTCGTCGTAACGCAGCGACTGGCCGGCGAGATCGACATCGATGTTCGGCTGCGCGCGCGCGCCGGTGAGTTTCAGGGTGCCGCGCAGCATGCCTTCGCCGTTGGGCAGCAGATCGTTCAACTGCAGCGGCGAGAATTTCGCGTCGATATCGAGCGTATCGGCGATGCGGCCCTTGGCGTCGATGCGGCTACTGCCGAGACCAAGTGCGAGCTCGCCTTCCGCACCGATCAGTTCGCCCTCGCGTGCGGGCAGATGCGCGAGCAGGTTCGCGCGACCGCTCAGCGCACGGCCGCGCAGGCGACCGCCGAGTTCGCTCGCGTCCACGCGCGCGTCGAGCCCGCCGTCGCGCCGCGTGTCGCCGGTCGAACGCAGGCGGCCGTTCACCGCGCCGCGCCAGTCGGGCAGGAAATAACCGGGATCGAAACCCGCGAGCCGCACGTCGGCCTGCCAGCGCAGCGCCGGCGTCCACCACACCTGCCCGCCGCCGTCGAGGCGACCGGTCGGCATGGTCGCGCGCAGCGTGTCGATGTGCGCTGTCCTGTCGTCGCCGCGCGCCTTCAGGCTGACGCCCGCGCGCTCGGCGCCGCGCAGCAGCGTGGCGTCGCCCTGCGCGGTCCATTCGCGCAGGTGGCCGGTGAGCTTGAAATCGCCATCGGCGACGACCGGCACCGCGTCCTCGGTCTCGCCCTGCCAGCGCAACTTGCGCGCGCTTACGGTACCGGCGAATCGCGCATCGGCGGGATCGTTGAAATCGGCGCGACCGGTCGCCGCCACGGTGCCGCCGAGCACTTCGACCGACAGCGGCGCCAGCGACAGGATCTGTTCTTCGATCGATAGCCTGGACGGCAGCACGATCGCGGCGATGTCGCCCTGCGCGATGCGGCCCTGCAGATTCGCCTTGCCGCCGACGCCGTCGGCGCGCAGATCGAACGCGTACGGTTCGGAATCGTCGTCGTTGCCGAGCAGTGCGGCCAGGGTCACCGCGGTGCTGTTCGCTTCGAAACGCCAGCGCGGCTGCGCTTCGCCCTGCAGACGCAGGCGCGCTTTGACCGGCGCCGGGGCGCGGCCGGCGAGCGCGACTTCGAGTGCGCCCAGATCGCCGCGCGCGACCAGGCCCAGATGCGCCGGGGTGCGGCCCGCGGCGGCCGGCAGCACCACGCTGGCGGTGAGATCCATGCGATAGCGATCGCGCGGCACGTATTCGCCGTGCGCTGCGAAACGGCCGCGATCGCTATAGGCGACGATGCGCGTCATCTGCAGCCGGCCGTCCTCGGCGACCAACCCGCCGCGCACGCTGCGCAGGCGGACGATCGACTCGGGCTGCGGCGCGGTCGCACGCATCACGTGCAGGTCGTCGATGCGGATGTCGTCGGCTTCCAGCGACAGCGGCGGCGCGATCGCGGGCAGCGATTCCGGCCAGCGCGGCAGCTCGAAGGGTTCGTTGGTATCGGGCAGCAACAGCGTCGCGCCGGAGATGCTCAGCGCTTCCAGGCGCAGACGGCGGCCGAGCAGCGGCTGCATCATCGGGTCGAGCATCGCCCGCTTCGCGGTGAAGGTGGTGACCAGCGCGATCCTGCAATCGGGCCACGCCACCGGCTTGCCGTCCTTGTCCGGGCAACCGCGATGCACGTAGCGCAGGTCGTGCAGGATCATCGGCCCGGAAGCCGGACCCTCGGCGCGCGACCACCTCAGTTCGCTCCCCGGGGGCAGGCGATCGACGATCTGGTTCAACAGCACGTCGCGGCCGCGCAGGGTGTTGAACAGGAAATACAGCAGCAGCCCGCCGAGCACGGTCAGCACCAGCATCAGCGCAACGCTGCGCGTGCCCAGCCAGAGCGCGCGCGCCCGGCGTCGCGCGCGCAGTTCGGCGATCCGCGCGTCGCGTTCTTCTTCGGTCAATGCGCGTTCGGCCATGGATTACAGATCCGCACCGAGATTGACGTGCAGCGTGAACGACGCGTCGGGATCGTCCAGGCCGTGGCCGATATCCACGCGCAGCGGCCCGATCGGAGACTTCCAGCGCAGGCCCACGCCGACGCCCGTGCGCAGGCTGTCGAGGCGTTCGTCGAAAGCGCTACCGCTGTCGACGAACGCGGCGAAGCCCCAGGTGTCGTTGAGATACTGCTCGTATTCGACGCTGGCGGTGACCACGTTCTTGGCGCCCAGCGCGAAATCGTCGCGGCCCGACACCGCGGCGATGCGCGGCCCGATCTCGCGGAACTCGTAGCCGCGCACGCTGCGGTCGCCGCCCGCGTAGAAGCGCAGCGTCGGCGGAATCTCGACCAGCGCATCGGTGAAGGTCGCGCCTACTTCGCCGCGCACGATCAGCCGGCTGCGCTCGCCCAAGCCCTTGAACCAGTTGGCGCGCACGTGCAACTGCGCGAAGGTGGCGTCCGAACCCGCGCCCTCCAGCCCGCCGCGCAGCGTAGCGGTGCCGCCGAAGCCGTTGCGCGGCTGGATGCGGTCGTCGGCCTTGATGTATTCGGCGACGATCGAGGGATAGAAATAGGTCGACTGCCGATACAGTTTGACCGGCCGCAGGCGGTCGTCGATGGCGTAGGCCCAGCGCTCCTGCAGCGCGTGCAGCGACGCGACCAGATTGAGTTCGCGGTTGAATTGGCCGTTGCGACTGAACACCGCCTCGTAGCGGCGGGTGTCGATGTAATCGGTCTGTTCGTCGTAGGCCTGCAGGCTGGTGGTGTACCAGCCATCGCGCCACGCGAACGCGGGAATGCGGTGCTGCAAGGTCAGCGTCTTGCGCTTCTGGGCGTAGTCCAGCTGCGCCAGTCCCTTGTGCCCGCGCGAGTTGAGATAGCGACGCTCCAGCCCCAGCGATACGCCGAAGCCGCTGTCGGTGCCGAAACTCGCGCCGACGCTGTAGATGCTGCGCTTGGCCGGCGTCAGCCGCACGATCACCGGCACGCGGCCGTCGACCGCGTTCTCGAGCTGCGGCTGGATGTCGATGCGGCTGAAATAATCCAGCGCGCCGAGCGATTTGCGCAGGCGGTCGAGGCGGCCCTGGTGGTAGTAATCGCCCTCCTCCCAGTACACGAAATTCTG
Organism: Lysobacter sp.; assembly: GCA_043754745.1. Classification (GTDB taxonomy): domain Bacteria; phylum Pseudomonadota; class Gammaproteobacteria; order Xanthomonadales; family Xanthomonadaceae; genus Lysobacter_I. Next base: position 23 of record JAYUUH010000015.1, on the reverse strand, counting down.
CAGCACGCTGTCGCGGATGATCG
>JAYUUH010000014.1:0-2228 GCA_043754745.1 Lysobacter sp. | reverse complement strand
TGGTGCGAAGGATTTCGAGTGCGGCATCTTGCATGCGCATCACGATACCAAGCCGCTGGCGCGGCTTGGCTAATTATTTCAACGTGCTCAGGTGTGCTTGCGTGCCTACTGCAGCAGCGAACGCAGCATCCACGCGGTCTTTTCGTGGATATTCAGGCGCTGGGTCATCAGGTCGACGGTCGGGTCGTCGCCGGCGCTGTCGGCAGTCTTCAGCGTCTTGCGTGCGGTGCGGCAGACCGCTTCGTTGCCGATCACCAGCTGGCGCACCATTTCCCGCCAGTCGGTGCCGTCCACGGGTTCGGCGTCGCCGATCGAGCTGAGCCTGACGAATTCGGCGTAGGTGCCCGGCGCGCGATAGCCGAGGGCGCGGATGCGTTCGGCGACGGCGTCCAGCGCGGTCCAGGCTTCGGTGTACTGGGTCTCGAACATCACGTGCAGGCTGTTGAACATCGGCCCGGTGACGTTCCAGTGGAAATTGTGGGTCTTCAGATACAGGGTGTAACTGTCGGCCAGGAAGTTCGACAATCCGTCGGCGACCTTCCTGCGCTCCGAAGTGGAAATCCCGATATCGATCTGCGGTGCGCCGGATGCCGTTTCGGTCTTCGCGGGTTTCTCTGCTTTGGTCTTGGCCATGATTCGTCTCCTGAAGGGGGATGGCTCACACTATGCTCCAACAGGCGACATTAGAAATCCGTTTCCGGAACGCAGCAAACGATGGCAAGCAACGAAGCGGCTCAAGACGAAGCGGTTCAAGACGAAGCGGCTCAAGACGCGGACCGCCCCGGCAAACCCCGCGACCGCACCCTGCAGAGCGCACGGCGCGCGGTCGATGGCGCGCTGGCCCGCGACCGTGGCCGGCTGCTCGGGCTGTGGTCGCGCTGGAGTGGCAAGCCCGACGATGCTGCGCTGCAGGCCGCGTTCGCCGACGCGCTGGCGCCCTCGGTCGCGGCGCGCGAAGCCCGGGCGGCGGCGCTGCCGACCGCGATCGAGGTCGACCCATCGCTGCCCATCGCCGGCGAGGCCGAGCGCATCGTCGAACTGATCCGTCGCCACCAGGTGATCGTGATCGCCGGCGAAACCGGTTCGGGCAAGACCACGCAGTTGCCGAAACTGTGCCTGGCCGCCGGTCGCGGCGCCGCCGGCATGATCGGCTGCACCCAGCCGCGCCGGATCGCCGCGCGCACGGTCGCCAAGCGCGTCGCCGAAGAGTTGAAGACGCCGCTCGGCGCCCTGGTCGGCTACCAGGTCCGCTTCAACGACAACGTCGGCGATCGCACCGCGGTCAAGTTCATGACCGACGGCATCCTGCTGGCCGAGATCCAGTCCGACCGCTGGCTGTCGTCCTACGACACGCTGATCATCGACGAAGCCCACGAGCGCAGTCTCAACATCGATTTCCTGCTCGGTTATCTCAAGCAACTGCTGGTGAAGCGCCGTGACCTGAAAGTGATCGTGACTTCAGCGACCATCGACACCGAACGCTTCTCGCAGCATTTCGGCAACGCACCGGTGGTGAGCGTGGAAGGCCGCGGTTATCCGGTCGAAGTGCGCTACCGGCCGCTGAACGAGGCGAAGGACGACAGCAGTGACGGCGACGAGGCCGGCGACCGCTCGGTGCTCGACGGCATCGTCTCCGCTTGCGACGAAATCGCGCGCCTGTCGCCGATGGGAGATACCTTGATCTTCCTGCCCGGCGAGCGCGAGATCCGCGACGCGCACCAGGCGCTCGAGAAGCGCAAATACCGGCATACCGAAGTGTTGCCGCTGTACGCGCGGCTGTCGGTGCGCGACCAGGACCGGGTGTTCAATCCCGGCCCGCAGCGGCGGATCGTGCTGGCGACCAATGTCGCCGAAACCTCGCTGACAGTGCCGCGCATCCATTTCGTGGTGGATCCGGGTTTCGCGCGGATCAAGCGCTACAGCCCGCGGCAGAAACTCGACCGCCTGCACATCGAGCCGATCTCGCAGGCCAGCGCCGACCAGCGCAAGGGCCGCTGCGGGCGCATCGCGCCCGGCACCTGCTACCGCATCTATTCGGAAGCCGATTTCCTGTCGCGCGACGCGTACACCGACCCGGAAATCCGCCGCGCCGCGCTGGCCGGCGTGATCTTGCGGATGCTGTCGCTGGGCCTGGGGCGGATCGAGGATTTCCCGTTCCTCGAACCGCCCGACCCGCGCGCGGTCGCCGATGGCTGGCAGCAGTTGTCGGAACTCGGTGCGGTGGATCT
>JAYUUH010000013.1:0-6576 GCA_043754745.1 Lysobacter sp. | reverse complement strand
GCCGCCGCCGCCAGCCGCGCGGCCTTCAGCGGCAGCTTCGCCGCGAACCGGCTGCCCAGCAGCACCACCGGCACGTTCGCCAGCAGCATGCCGACGGTAGTGCCGAGCACCACCGGCCACAGCAGCGACGACTTCGCCGCCAGCACCACGGTTGCGATCTGGGTCTTGTCGCCGATCTCGGCGATGAAGAACGCGATGGCGGTGGCGATGAACGCGCCGCGCGCGGGCAGGCGTTCCTCGTCGTCGAGCTTGTCGGGCTTCAGCGTCCACAGGCCGATGGCGGCGAAACTGGCCACGACGATCCAGCGCAGCACGTCCGGGGTGAGATGGCTGGCGACCAGCGCGCCGAGCCAGCCGGCCAGCGCATGGTTGAGCACGGTGGCGACGAAGATGCCGGCGATGATCGGCCACGGCCTGCGGAAGCGCGCGGCCAGCAGCAGGGCGAGCAACTGGGTCTTGTCGCCGATCTCGGCGATGGCGACCACCAGGGTGGACACGCCGAACGTCGAAAGCGCGCCGGGCGGCGGAAGCGAGGAAATATCCATGGAAACTCCGGGCCGGGCGTTGCGGTGGACACGAAGACAGAGATCGCGCAGCCCGGCATGGCACGCGATCTCCGCCTTCGGTCTTGCCCGATGCCGATACGGACTCTGCGTAGAGCCTGTCGTCATCCCCTGCGCCATGGCCTGCGGGCCAAGTGTGTTGACGCAGATACCGTTGCGGCCGATGGCTGCGCGGCGGGCTACTCCCCGGAGGAGGGGATGGGCATTGTAAGCGGTCGGCGGACGCAGCGCCCCGGGTACACTGATCCGGTCTACCGCCACATCATCGGAATCGCCATGCACTACCGTCGTCTGGGCGCCACTGGCCTGCAGGTTTCCGCGCTGTCGTTCGGCGCCTGGCTTACGTTCGGCCAGCAGATCGGCCGCGGCGCTGCGCGCGATCTGGTCGCCGCCGCCTGGGATCACGGCATCAATTTCTTCGACAACGCCGAGGGCTACGCCAATGGCGAGGCTGAGCGGGTGATGGGCGACGTGATCGCCGACCTTCGCCTGCCGCGCGACGGCTTCGCGGTGTCGAGCAAGGTGATGTTCGGTTCGGCCAAGGATCCGCTGCCGATGCAGAAAGGCCTGTCGCGCAAGCATGTGCGCGACGCCTGCGACGCCGCGCTCAAACGCCTGCGCGTGGATTATCTCGATCTGTATTTCTGCCACCGCCCTGATCCGGATACGCCGATCGAGGAAACCGTGTGGGCGATGGACGGCCTGATCCGCCAGGGCAAGGTGCTGTATTGGGGCACGTCGGAATGGTCGGCCGCACAGATCCGCGAAGCCGCGAAGATCGCGAAGCATCACGGCCTGCAGGGGCCGTCGATGGAGCAGCCGCAGTACAACCTGCTGCATCGGCAGCGGGTGGAACTGGAATACGCGCCGCTGTACGCCGAACTGGGCCTGGGCACCACGATCTGGTCGCCGCTGTCTTCCGGCCTGCTCACCGGCAAGTACAACGCCGGCGTGCCCGACGACACGCGCCTGGGCCAGGAAGGCCAGACCTGGCTGCAGGGCATGGTGCTCGGCGACAGCCAGAACCGCCGCCTGGAGCGCGCGCGCAGGTACACCGCGCTGGCGGCCGAGCTGGGCCTCGCGCCGGCGCCGCTGGCGATCGCCTGGTGCCTCCGCAACCCGCACGTGTCGACGGTCATCCTGGGCGCCAGCCGGGTCGAGCAACTGCTGCAGAACCTCGAAGCGCTGGCGCTTGCGGAGACCATGGAGGAGGCCGTCTGGGCCCGTCTGGAAGCATTGACGGCCTGACGCAGCGGCGACGACAGGGCAGGCTTGACGCGCGAATGATAATCATTATCATTTGATCATCTTCCATGTGGAATGCGCTCGATGACCACGCAGCAGCCCGCGCCGCTGTCTGACCTGCAGGCAGCGGCGTCCACGCCGGAATCGCGGGCAGGCAAGTCCCCGATGCCCGTGTTCGACAGCGCCGGCCTGCTGCAGGGCGGACGCGAAATCCTGATCCGCCACGGCAGCGAGTGTTACCGCCTGCGCCACACCCGAAACGACAAACTGATCCTGACCAAGTAACTCCAGGTCATTCCCATCGGCGAATCGCGTTCACGGCAGTATTGCCGGCGCGCGACGCCCGCTCTCCTCCCGGGCAGGCAAGCCAACCGGTCCGCCGGATGCCAATCGCCTTGTGTTCTCCGACACGAACGCCACGCGTCCGAATATCTTTCGCGCAGTCCTGTCGGCGATCTTCAATCCACGCGCGGCGGGAGGGGCGGGGCGGGAAGTGCCGGCGGCGCCGACGGCATCGGCACGGCACCGTTGCCATCGTCTTCCCAGGTCTGCACCTGCCCGTTCTTGTCGACCATCACGATCTTGCGGTGCATCAACGTGGCAGCGCCCGGGGCTTGCGGCGTGGCGCCGGCCTTGGGCGGATGCGGCGGCATGGGCGGCATTGGGAACGACATCGCCTTCGGCACCTTCAGTTGGGCGCTCGCGGAAATGCGATCGCGCAGGTATTTGATCGCGACCGTGCTATTCGCCGGTTTGTCGCGCAGCGCGTCCATCACCGCGCGCGGCGTGTCCACCGCCTTGCCGTCGACGCGTCGGATCACGTCGCCGGCCTGCAGTTGCCCCAGCGTCGGGCCGGTGCTGAGCACCAGCACGCCGGTGTCGGTGCCGAAATATCGGCCCAACTGGGCGTCGACCGATGCCAGATTCAGGCCGTTCCAGCGGAACGCTTCGGCCAGCCGCTGCTGGCCCGCGCAGGTCTCGCCGGGCTTGCAGTCGAAGCGGAACACCTTGGCGCCGCGGATCGCGTCCGCGTCGCCGAACCCCGGCAGCGGCCGTCCGATCCCCGCTCCCGCCCGCTCGCGGCATTCCGCGTCACCGCCCTTGCATTCGATCCGGATCACGCGCCATTCGCCGCGCGGCTGGCCGCTGGCGTCGCCTTTGAAGACATGGACGCGCGCCGTGTCGCCTGCGGCGAGCGCGTGTCCGTCGACCCGTGTTTCGATCTCGAAACCGTCGGCCTCCACATCGGTGCGTCCATCGATGCGACGGACGACCACATTGCCGCCCGGGCGCATCATCGTGCCGTCGCCGGTGAACACCATGATCCGTTCGTCCAGCTTCGGCGTGACGTCGACCGTGTTCTCGCGGCCGTCACGGGCATAGGTGAGTTTCACCGCGGTTTTCACGTCGAGCCCCTGCAACTGCAGGCGCGCGTTGTCGACCCGCGCCTCCGGCGTATCGCCGACGATGGGCTTGCCGGCGATACGCATCAGGCGGTCGCCGCTCCTGATGCCCGCGCCCGCCGCCGCGCCGTCCGGCGTGACACCGGCGATCCGCACGCCGCCGGAAGGATCGGGCGCGAAGAGCACGCCGATCACCGGCTTGCGGCCGATGCGTTGCAGGATGACGTCGCAATCGCCGTTCCGGTTCTCATCGCAGAACCGCCCCGCATCTGCGACGTGTCTCGGAGCGCCTGCGCGCGTTTCGTGCTTGATCACCCTGGTGTGTGGAGCTGAGGCACGAAGCGTGGGGCTGTCGGTTTTCTGATCCTCCGCAGCCAGATAGGCGCAGGGGGTGGTCAGCGCGAAGAACAGCGCGGTGCGGGCGAGAAGATCAGGGGCGGTTCGCGTGAACGTGCGCATGGCGTGCCTCATCAAAGAATGGAGTGGAGGAAAGAAGGAATGAAAGAAGGAATGAAAGAAGGAAGCGTCAGTCGACGCGGACCAGCGCGCCTTCGTAGCTGCGGCCGTGAGCGGCCAGCACGCGCTGCTGGGTTTCGAAATCGGTCGCCTGGCGCAGGGTGTCGACGCGTGCCTGCCACAGCGCCTTCTGCTGCAGCGCTTCCAGACCCGGTTGCGCGAGTTGGGCGTCGATCGTCGCCAGCTCCGCATCGAGCGCACCCGCCAGCGCCGCCGCGGGTCCGCTCTCGACGCGGGTGTCGCGGGTCAGCGCCAGCAGGGTTTCCAGCTGGGATGAAGCGTCGTACAGGGATTCGAGCGTGCGCTCGGGGGCAGCGTCTGCCGGGACATTGGCCGCTGCTGCATCCGGCGGCGCGATCGCGGCGTCCGTCGCGGCAAGCCTGCGGTCGCGACCCGCGCTGCGCTGGCCGGCACGCTTGGCATCGGCTGTCGATGGCGTTGGTCCGTGCGCGGCGGCCACCGCCGGCGATGCTGCAGATGTTTCGATAGCCGTTTCCGCTGCAGCTACGACGTCGCGGACTGCGTTGGGTGGATCGATGCGCGGCGCGGCGACCGCTGCCGTTGCGGTGTCATCGCGGGCGCTGCCATCGTTGCCGTCATCGCGCAGCGTCCACAGCGGCAGCGCGGCCAGCGCGCACAGTCCGGCGGCCATGGTTAGCCAGTAGCGACGGTTGCGCGCAGGTTTTGCGGGGGCATTGAGTCGCGCGGCGACTTGCGGCCAGCGCGATGCGGATGGCGATTCCAGCGGCAGGGCGGCGAAAGCGTCGCTCCAGCCGGAGGGCGTCGGGTCGCGGGATGCGTCAGCCATGGGCGGCCTCGCGGAAAGAAGAAAGAGAGGAAACCACGGCGGTGGGTTCGAGCAGTTCGCGCAGCCGGCGGCTGCCGCGCGCGAGCTGCGATTTGGAGAAACTCGCGGTGCGCTGCATCAGCGCGGCGATCTCGTCGTGGGTATAACCCTCGGCGTGATGCAGCCACAGCACGGTGCGGGTGTTGGCGGGCAGCGCTTCCATCGCGCGCTGCAGCCGCGCGGCATCGGCGGCGGCGGGCGGCGGCGGCGTGTGTTCGTCGATCGCGTCGATGTCGTCGAGGTGATCGCCGTCTTCGCCGGGACGCCGGCGGCGGCGCAGCCCCATCAGCGCCTCGTTCACCGCGATCTGGCGCAGCTACCCCCAGAACGGACTGCCGCCTTCGGGCACATTGCCGCCGCGGAATTCGCCGATCCGGTCGATGACCTTGAGCATCGTGTCCTGCAGCACGTCCGCGGCCTGTTCGCGTTCTCCGCAGATCCGCAGCGCGAGGGTGAACACCAGGCGCTCGAACCAGCGGTAGATCTGCTCGAACGCCGCGCGGTCGCCCTGGCGCATGCGCGCGAGCAGGGCGTCCGGGACATCGATGGCGAAACTGGAAGGGCGGCAGGTCATCGCATCGTCTGGATGCGCCGGGGGGCGAAAGCGTCGCAGCCTGGTTGCCGACGGCCCGGTCGGCGGCAAGGTGGTTGTCGGTACTCGGGCTGTCGACGTCTGTCGAGGGACTTCCGGCGGCATGCCTGCGCCCTGCAGCCGGGCCTATACTGACCCCATTCCAGCAGGGAGGGTATCCAGATGCAGATGGCTCCGTTCGTCGGTTTTGTGCTCGTCATCGTCGGCGTCATCGTCTTCTTCAAGGCCGTGCGGATGGTGCCGCAGGGCTACGAATGGACGGTCGAGCGCTTCGGAAAATACGTTCGCACCCTCTCCCCGGGCCTGCATTTCCTGGTGCCGATCTTTTACGGCGTGGGCCGCAAGATCAACATGATGGAACAGGTGATGGACGTGCCCAGCCAGGACGTGATCACCAAGGACAACGCCGTAGTCAAAGTGGACGGCGTGGTTTATTTTCAGGTGCTGGATGCCGCCAAGGCCGCCTATGAGGTCGCCCAGCTCGAACTGGCGATCCTCAATCTGGTGATGACCAACATCCGTACCGCGATCGGCTCGATGGATCTCGACGAATCGCTGTCCAAGCGCGACGAGATCAACGCCAAGGTGCTGACGGCGGTGGATCACGCCACCCATCCCTGGGGCCTGAAGGTCAACCGCATCGAGCTGAAGGACATCCAGCCGCCGCGCGATCTGATCGCCTCGATGCAGCAGCAGAAGATGGCCGAGCAGAACAAGCGTGCCGCGGTGCTGGAAGCCGAAGGCGTGCGCCAGTCGGCGATCCTGCGCGCCGAAGGCGAGAAGCAGGCGGCGGTCCTGGAAGCCGAAGGCAAGCGCGAAGCCTCGTTCCGCGAAGCCGAAGCACGCGAGCGTCTGGCCGAAGCCGAAGCCAAGGCGACGCAGATGGTGTCCGACGCCATCGCCGCCGGCAACGTCAACGCCATCAATTACTTCATCGCGCAGAAGTACATCGAAGCGTTCAAGGCCCTGGCCGAAGCGCCCAACCAGAAATTCATCATGCTGCCGATGGAATCGTCCGGCATTCTCGGTTCGCTCGCTGGCATCACCGAACTGGCAAAGGAAGCGCTGAGCCACCAGCAGGCCGGCAAGCCGCCGGCGATTGCCCGCAGCGGAGGCTGAACCATGCCGTTCGAGATGCGCTGGGACGTCTTCGCCTGGGCGGTGTTCGCGCTGGTGCTGTTCGCGCTGGAAGTGATGGCGCCGGGCGCGTTCATGCTGTGGCTGGCGTTCGCCGCCAGTGCCGTGCTGGTGGTCGTGTGGGCGATGCCGGGGCTGTCGTTCCTGCTCCAGGCGGTGCTGTTCGTCGTGCTCGGTTTCGTGTCCATCCTGATCTATCGCAAATGGTTCCGCGGCAACGACGACGCGCCCACCGACCAGCCAACGCTGAACCGGCGCACCGATCAGTTGCTG
>JAYUUH010000012.1:0-6582 GCA_043754745.1 Lysobacter sp. | reverse complement strand
TGCATCGGCAGTTGAAGCTGCTGTGCGATGAGTTGGATTGGGGCGGTGGTACACGTTCCGATCAGCAGTCCGCTGCACGTCAAGATGCGGCGATGTTCCCCCCTTTGAAAAAGGGGGGCAGGGGGGATTTGCTTTCAGCTTCAGCGCAAGAAAAGCAAATCCCCCTCGATCCCCCTTTTCCAAAGGGGGAAGACAAGCCCGCTTTTTCAAAGGTTGAAGGTAAGCCTGGTGGAGAGGGGGTAGCCGATTACGCGAAGCTGCATCGCGCGTTGATCGCCGGTCTGCCTACGCAGATCGGCAACCGCAGTGAGCGCGGGCTCTACGACGGGCCGCGCGGCCGCAAGTACACGATCTTCCCCGGCTCGCCGCTGTCGAAGAAACCACCGCCGTGGCTGCTGTCGGCGACATTGCTCGATACCGAGAAAGTGTGGGCGATGACCAATGCCGCGATCGAGCCGGAATGGGCGATCGACGAATTGCCGCATCTGCTCGCGCGCCGGCATCACGATCCGCACTGGGCGCGGTCGCAGGGGCGCGTGGTCGGCAGCGAGCAGATCAGCCTGTTCGGGCTGGTGCTGGCGCCGAAAAAACCCGTGCATTACGGCGCGCTGTTTCCCGAGGAGTCCCGACAGATCTTCGCCCGCGACGCGCTGGTGACCGGCGAGATCAACACCCGCGCCGCATTCCTGCCGCGCAATCTCGCCACCCTTGCGAAAGCGAAGGAAGAAGAGGCGAAGCAGCGGCGCGCCGGACTGATCGTCGACGAGGACTGGCAGGCGCAGTGGTATCTCGATCGCCTGCCGCCGCAGATCCACAACCAGCAGGCGCTGGATGCGTGGTACGGCAAATTGCCGGCGGTGGAAAAAGCGAAGCTGGAATGGTCCTTCGACGACCTGATGGTCGGCGGCGCCAGCGATGCGGAGCGGTTCCCGAAATATCTGCCGCTGGGCGACGTGCGCCTGGCGGTGAACTACCGCTTCGAGCCCGGCGCGCCCGATGACGGCATGACCGTGGCAGTGCCGCTGCATCTGCTGAATGCGTTGGATGCGACGCGGCTGTCGTGGCTGGCGCCGGGCTTCGTCGCCGACAAGGCCACGGCGTCGATCAAATCGCTGCCGAAAATCCTGCGTCGCAACTTCGTGCCGGCGCCGGATTTCGCGCGCGCGTTTGCTGAGGCATACCCGCAACCGGACGCCGACAGCTTCGAGGGTGCGCTGGCGCGCTTTCTGAAGAAACTGACCGGGGTAGAAGTGAGTGCGGTCGATTTCGATATCGCGGGTATCGAGCCGCATCTGCGCGCGAATCTGCGTCTGCTCGATGCGGAAGGACGCAACGTGCTGGCCGAGTCGCGCGATCTCGACGATCTGCGCGCGCGGTTCGGCAAACGCGCGGCCGATGCGTTTTCGGCGCGCGCCGCCGAGGGACTCGCACAGCGCGGGCTGACCGATTTCCCGACGCAGCCGATTCCCGCCTCCGTCGCCGGCGCGGGCGGCGTGCCGGCGTATCCCGCGCTGCATGACGATGGCGACAGCGTGTCGCTGGCGGTGCATGCCGATCGCGGCGAGGCGCTGCGCCATCATCCGGAAGGCGTGCGCCGACTGCTGCGGATTGCGCTCGCCGAGAAGATCAAACAGGGCCGCAAGCAGTTACCGGTGCAGCCGAAGACGTCGCTGCTGTACGCGGCCATCGAAGCGCAGTCGCCGCGCCGCGATGGCTTGAAGGACAGCGACCGACTGCGTCAGGATCTGCTCGACGGCGCGTTCGCGGCGCTCGGCGCCGATGGCCTCGACCTGATCCGCGATGCCGCCGCGTTCGCGCAGCGCCGCGATGCCGTCTCGAAGCAATTGTTCGCCGAAGCGATGACCCGACTGCAGCAGGCGGAAACCATCCTTTCCCGCGTCGCCGAGGTGCGCGCGGCGCTGGAATCGAAACTCATGGGGTGGGCGAAGGCCAATCTCGACGACATGCACGCGCAGCTTGCCGGGCTGGCGTCGCCGGGTTTCCTGCGCGATACGCCTGCGGAGGCATTGGGCGAATACCCACGCTATCTGAAGGCGATGACGTTGCGCGCCGAGCGTGCGCTGCGCGACCCGGTGCGCGACCAGGCGCGGATGCTGGAACTCAAGCCGTTCGCCGACGGTCTCGCGGACGCGCGCGTTCGCGAAGTGGACGGCGCGCCGGACTGGCAAGCGCTGCGTTGGGAGCTGGAGGAGTTCCGCGTCTCGCTGTTCGCGCAGGAACTGGGCGCGAAAGGCGGGATTTCGGCGAAGAAATTGGCGACGCGATTGGCACGACTGGCATAACGTACTCGCCGGAAACGGCGACAGACCGGCATCTGCATCGCGTGATCGTGGTTGCATTGCCCGAGACGGTGATTTGTTAGCCTGGAAGCGCATGATTCCCGGCAGAATGCCGCCAACTGCCGGGCGATCGGATCCGCGGCGGCGTATCCCTCAATCGATAAGGAATGTCCATGAATACGACAACGAAAAAAGCCTCGCTCCCGAAAGCTCTGGCGATCGGACTCCTCGTCGCCGTAATGGGCTTCGTCGGCAGCGCTGCCGCGTTCTGGCCACAGCCGACCACGGCCTGCACCGCGGCGAACGAAGGCACGTTCGAGACCGTCTACCGCTGGACGCGGTGGGGCGAGGAGAGCTTCACCTATTACTGCGGCGACGGCTTCTGGCAGATCTTCGAACACTGCGACCCGCGCGTCGGATACTGCGTCGCGTATTGAGGTCCCCGCATTCCGGCGCCAATGGCGCCGGAATGCATTTGCCTGCGAAGTCGGCAGGCCTTCCGCAACGCGTCGCTCCGGTCCTCGATCCATGCCCGCTGAGGCGGCAAGGCGCCGGAAAGCAGCGCGGCCGCCGAAGTCTTCGCGGGGGGCCGTGATACCCCCATCCATCGGCACTTCTGTCTTTCGATCCTTAGGTCACAATTCCCGCCCGGGGCCGTCATGGTCAGGCAGGAAGCGAGGGGAGCCGCTTCCTGCCCGGATTCGCCAAAGCGATCCGGACCGATCACCTTCCGTCAGATCCTGTCCATCTTCCCGGCGCATCGCCGCGGAACCGCTGAGGAGCCATGCCCGTGAGCCACATCGTCGATATTTTCCTGCAGCCGGGCCGCGTGTTCGCCGAACAGAAGGACCGCCCGACCTTCCTTGTGCCGTTGCTGATCGTCTCGGCGTTCGGTATCGCCTTGATGGTGGGCTATGCCCTGAGCGTCGACCCGGCCTGGTACCTCGAAGATGCGCTCGCCGCCAGCAGCCAGGAAATGAGTGCCGCGGAGATGGAACAGGCGCGCAAGTTCATGCCCGGCGCGAAGGTCATGGGCGCTATCAGCGCTGCAGGCTTCGTCGTCATTCTTGGCCTCATAACGTTGCTGTATGCGCTGTGCTTCTGGGTGGCCGGAAAGGTCGCCGGCAACGACGTGAGCTTCAAACACGGCATGAGCCTCGCCGCCTGGTCGAGTATGCCGACGATCCTTGGCAGCGTGGTCGCGTTGATCGGCGTGTTCACGATGACGCCGCAGACCCCGCTCGAATCGCTGTCGCTGTTGAACTTCGATCCGTTGCTGGTCGAACTGCCGCGCGACAACCGCTGGAGCACGTTGGCCAAGAATTTCAGCCTGCTGACCTTCTGGACCGTGTTCCTGGCCGCGTTGGGCTGGAAAACCTGGGGTCGCACCCGCTGGCTGCAGGCGATCGTGGTCGCGCTGCTGCCGAACGTGCTCATCTACGGCGCCATGGCACTCTATGCGCTGTTGAAATAGCCGTCCGCTCTGCTCGAATAACCGCACGACCTGCGAAACACCCATGGAAACGCATCGATGAAATTCAACAAGAAGTGGCTGGCGGCAGCGCTGGTCGTCGCAGTGGTCGCGGTGCCGCTGATCGTCAAGAAAGCGCGCGGCACCTCGGCGAGCGAGGTCGACCTGGCCGTCGTGGCCGCGCAGCAGGTGCAGCCGAGCATTCTGGCGTCGGGCGTGCTCGCGTTCCGCAACGAGGTGAACCTCACCGCCGAAGTCACCGCGAAGGTCAGGACGATCCTGATCAAGGAAGGCGATACGGTAACGCAGGGACAGACGCTGCTGCTGCTCGATCCTGAGATCTACAACAATGCCATCGAGCGCGAACAGGCCAGCCTGCGCCAGACTCTCATCGGAATCGAGCGCCAGCGCGATCTGATCGCGCTGCGCCAGAAGACCTACGAACGCAGCCGCGCGCTGGCCGAACAGCGGCTGATCGATCGCGCCCGCCTCGACGAGGACCGCAACCAGCTCGATCTGGCCCGCGCCGATCTGCGCACCAGCGAGGAATCCCTGTTGCAAGCGAAATCCGTGCTCAACGATGCCCGCGAACAGCGCGCCAGGACCGAGATCCGTTCGCCGATCACTGGCCGCGTGGTGTCGCTGCCGATCAAGGTCGGCGAAACCGCGGTGCCGTCCACGTCGGCCTTCGCCGGCGCGCAGTTGATGAAGATCGCCGACACCTCGGAAATCATCGCCGAGCTGAAAGTCGACGAGGCCGACATCGCCAAGATCGACATCGGCCAGCGCGCCGAAGTCTTCGCCGCCGCGTATCCGGACACCCCGCTCAAGAGCACGGTCGAGCAGATCGCGCTGGCGCCGACCATCGAAGGCCAGGGCCGCGCCTACAAGGTCACCGTGCGTCTGGTCGCGCCGGCCGATCTGAAGCTGCGCTCGGGCATGAGCGTGCGCTCCAACATCTTCCTGGGCGACGGCCAGCGCAAACCGGCGGTGCCGGTGGAAGCGGTGGTGATCGAAACCGAAGGCAAGGACGCCGCGAAACGCTACGTCTGGCTGAGTCGCGACGGCAAGGCCGCCAAGGTCGAAGTGCAGACCGGCGTGTCCGACGACCGCTGGGAAACCATCCTCAAGGGCGTCGCCGCGGGCGATACCGTGATCGTGGGTCCGACCAAATCGCTGCGTCTGCTGCGCGAGGGCGAGCCGGTGATCCAGCAGAAGGCGACGGACGCGGACAAGGCCGGCGACGACGCGGACGACGACGCGTCATGATCGTGCTGAGCAACATCGTCAAGCGCTACGCGATGGGCGATGAGATCGTGATGGCGCTCGCCGGGGTCGATCTGTTCATCGACCGCAACGAATACGTTGCGCTGATCGGGCCGTCGGGCTCGGGCAAGTCGACGCTGATGAATCTGCTCGGCTGTCTGGATTCGCCGACCGAGGGCATCTACATGCTCAACGGCCGCGACACCTCGGGCATGAACGACAACGAGCTGGCGCAGGTGCGCAACCGCGAGATCGGCTTCGTGTTCCAGAGTTTTCATCTGCTGCCGCGCATGACCGTGCTGCAGATCGTGATGCAGCCGCTGGTGTACCGCGGCATCCCGTCGGAAGAACGGCGCCGGCTGGCGACCGAATCCCTGGCGAATGTCGGCCTCGGCGATCGCATGGCCCACCGGCCGAACCAGCTCTCCGGCGGCCAGCGCCAGCGCGTCGCGGTCGCGCGCGCGCTGGTCGGTTCGCCGTCGATCCTGCTCGCAGACGAACCCACCGGCAATCTTGATTCGCGCACCTCCGGCGAAATCATGGCGCTGTTCGATGAGCTGCACGCGCAGGGTCAGACCGTGGTGGTGGTGACCCACGAACCCGACATCGCCGCGCACTGCCACCGCACCATCCGCGTCAACGATGGCCGCATCGTCGAAGACACCCGCCGTGCCGCACCCGCAGGGACGCACTGATGTCCGCCTTCCTCGAAGCGTTCCGCGCCGCGCTGATCAGCCTCGCCGGTCACCGCATGCGCAGTTTCCTGACCACTCTGGGCATCCTCATCGGCACCGCGTCGGTGATCGCGGTGGTGTCGCTGATGCAGGGATTTTCCGATTCGATCAAGAACCAGTTTTCCGGCCTCGGCGGAAACGCATTGACCCTGCGCGCGATGATCGACAACGAGAACTTCCAGACCGGCAAGTTCAACACCATCACCTTCGACGACATCGACGTGCTGCGCTATCGGCTGCAGGGGGTGAAGGAAGTCGCGCCGGTCATGGATGTCAACGCCGCCGGTGCCAGCTACAACGGCCGCACCGCGCTGCCGCAGGTGAGGGCCACCACCGCCGACTATTCGGCGGTCAACAACCGCTATCCGAAATTCGGCCGTTTCCTCGTCGACAGCGACGACAAGGGCCATCGTCGCGTCGCGGTGATCGGCACCGAACTGCGCGACAACCTGAAGATGCCGGAGAACCCGGTCGGCGAATATTTCACCATCGGCCGCGAGTGGTTCAAGGTGATCGGCGTGATGGAGAAACAGGGCGAAATCCTGGGCTTCAGCCAGGACAACTACGCGATGATCCCATTCGACGTCGGCCGCGCGATGATGGGCAACAACAGCGATCTGATGATCGCGGCCACGTTCACCGTCGAGGGTCTCGACCAGGTGGAAGCCGTGCGCGACCGGGGCAGGCGCGCCATCCGCCAGTCGCGCGGCATTGCTGCGGGCAAGGACGACGACTTCAAGATCGAAGCCGCAGATTCGATCCTCAAGCAATTCAGCGAGATCACCGCCACCGCCACTGCGGTGCTGGCCGG
>JAYUUH010000011.1:0-6590 GCA_043754745.1 Lysobacter sp. | reverse complement strand
CCGCCAATACCGCCAAGATGGCCCCGATCTGGATGATGACGGTGTATGAGTTGATGGCCTCGCGATCGGCGTCGTTTTGGTCCAGAGGACAAAGTCCCTGCATGCCGTCTGCATAGAGCGAGTCCCGGAAATCGAGAAAATTGTTGTCGTCCCCGAAGTACACCGCGCCCCCGTTATTGCCGTTGGAATCGTCGGCGAGGAAACTGGATCCAGCGATCCACCGGTGTGTGCGTCCCTTCGCATCGGTGAACATGAAGGCTTTCTGGGGGCCGGGCACCTGCCCGATCACGACCGGCATTCTTTCGCCCGTGAAAAAATTAAGTGCTTCGGCCTGCCCTGCGGCGGGGGCAGAGATCACCCAAGCCGTCCATTGGCCTTCGATGTGCTCGACGAACATCTGCTCGCCGGTGAACTTGCGCTGCGCAACGGCGTTGACCGGCCACACAGGCGTCTGCGTACGCCTGTTTTGCGCAGTGGCGGTAGAGACTGGGTCGGAAGTTGTTTGCGGCGCCAAGACGCTTTCGTCCGTGTGCCGCGAGGCGGTGCAGGCGCCCGCGAGAAGCCCGCCCATCGCGAGCGTCATGATGAAAACCGACGCCCTCCATCGTTTCGGTTTCGACATGGTCGATAGTCCTGCCCGGCTTGAGGGCGTCGTCCGTTGAAGAAGCGAGTGTAGGCCAGGATACGTGGCGATCCGCAGTGACGTAACCCGGGTAAGGCCAAAAGCCACCCGGGAATCTCCGGTCGCCTGTGCCGTATTTCATCCCGGGTGCGCTGCGCTTACCCGGGCTACTGCATCCCAGCGCTCGCGATGAGTGAAGGCATCATGCTATGAGCGGGGTGACATCGGTTTGTTGAGCCTCTGGTACCCGGCGAAACGAACGCCTACTCGTCAACGCTCTCCAGATCCCGCTCCCCGACGCGCCAAGCATCGCCTTCGCGCAGCATCTGCACGCGACCGCGACGTTTGATGTCATCACGATCCACGCCTTCGATCCAGAGGATGGCTTCGTTGCCGTGGAGGCGACCGCGAAGGACCTCCGGTTGCTGGGGCTGTTCGTCGCGCAGATCCTTGAGCATTTCCTTAATGCGTTCTTCATCGCCGGGCAAGCGCCAGTGCGCGTCTTCGCCGATGAATGCGCGCAGCGCGACGATGTCGCCTTTCGCGACGGCTGCGGCGTAGGCGCGATAGGCGGTGCCCGCATCGCCGCCGCCTGCCGGGAGCGGTGTGCCCGGGGGTTGTGCGATGGCGGCGTCGAAACGCAGGTCGTATTCGTAGGTCTTGCCGAAGAAGTCTTCGGGTTCGGCCAACACCCAGCGGCCGGCGATGCGTGCGTTGGTCTGTACGTCGATTTTCAGTGCGCCGTAGCCGGCGGTGTTGAAGGAATCGTCGGGGTCGCGGCGGCGGTAGTACAGGCCGCATTCGCCGCCGTCCGCGGTAAGGCAGAGGCGGATGGTGCCGCCGCTGCGTTCGCCGAGTTGTTTGCTTGCGGCATCGTCGGGATCGAAGGCGGCGGCGACTTTCGCGGCGTCGAGCGGGTGGTCGCTGAGATAGACGAAGATCTCGTCATCGGCCGGGTCCACGTGTTGTTCGCGGCGCACCGCGATGACATGGTCGACTTACAGGCCGTTATCGGCCATGCGGAAATGTCCGCTGCCGGCGTCGGCGGCGCTTGCGTAATTGTTCGATGCGAACAGCGCGAGCGCGAGCAGTGCGAAGCGTTGCGGTGTTCTCATGGCAGGGTTCCGTCGGAGTCGATCCTGCTACGGGCAACGGGATCGATGCCGGCGCACGGTCATGCGCCGCGGCGTCGGAACACTTGGTTGCGGCGAAGCGCCTGCACTCAACCGCCGCCGAGCGCAGTGAGCAGGCGGCGCTGCGCGTCGGCGCTATGGAACGCGCCGGGTGCGAGGGCATCGGGCGCGCTTCCGGCCAGCGACGTATTGGCCATCCACGGAATGCTGGCGCGCGGTCCGGGGATGTAGGCTTCCCATTGCCCGTAGCGGGTTTCGCGCGTGTTTTCCATGGAGAACGACACCGGAATGCGCCCTACCGCGGAATCCTGGCCTTTGAGAATGTCGCCATCGGGCACGACGAGTTTCCAGCGCTTTGCGGCTGTCAGGCAGGACTGCGTCAGTGCCCTGCGCCACTGCGCCATCTGCGCTTCGGTGCCGATCACGCGCATGTTGACCTGTTCGGCGTCGATATCCAGGATCCGGCCTTCGCGGTCGTAACGCACCACGAGATACACGGTGCCGGACACACCCGCATTGCCCAACGCCGCGAACGGATATTCCGGGGTACGGAAGGTCTTCTTTTCAAACGTGGCCCTGCCCTGCGGCGACGGACTGTTGAAGCTTGCGCTGCGCAGTTCCACCGTCAGTTGTCCGTCTTCCTGTTTCTTCGCGACGAACAACAGACTCATCGCCGAACGGCTGACGGCGTTGCTCTGCAGCGGTATCGATTCGAATTTCCACCGCGGCGCGATGCGCGCCACCATGTCGACGATGCCCTTGGGCAGTTTCTCGGTCTGGTCGAGTCGATGCGCGACGACATCGCCTGCCGGCGTGATATCGACGGTGCCGGTGACCGACAGACTGGATTCGACCTGCTTGCGTACGGCGCCGCGGCCCGTATCGGCGTGGAGGGTCGCACTGAAAACCAGGAGCGCGAGAAGAACGAAAATGCGACGCGACATGACATCGGACCCGGATCTGGACAGGCCCCAAGCATAGCGAACAAAGGGTCGGGACGATGACGGCATGTTCACTTGTGCGCCCAGACCCGAATGCGCCGGCAGCCATCCCACGGCGGTCGAAGACGCTGCGGGATGCATTGGAGCTTTCGCTGGTCACGCCACCCGCTGCGCCGTGCGCGTTTCGCTTTCGACCTGCGGCAACCGCACCGCATCGGACTGCGTTTGCGCGAGCTGCCGCTGCGAATCCTCGGCGGGCACCTTGGCCGCTTCCTGGATCGCGACGCTCGCGGTCCTGTTGAACTCGGAGCGTTCGTCGCCCTGGATCGCGATCAGGCGCGAGCCGTCGCTGCTGGGCACCACCGCATCGATCTGGCGCAGTCCGCCCTTGTTCGCGGCCAGCGTCAGCGCCGCGGCGATGTTGTCGGATTCGCCGGGCGGTCTGGGGCGCGCGCCGTCATCCATCGCCGCCAGCGCGGCAAGCGCCTTGCGCATATCGGCGTTGCCGTTGCCGGTGCCGGGTTGGAGCGCGTCGGTCTCGACCGCGCCGCCGCCCTCGAGCTGCGAATAGCTTTTGCCGTTTTTGCTGCGGGACTTCAGTTCCTGGTCGATCATCTGGTCCACCGGGCGCTCCAGTCCGAACTTCTGCGCGAGCTTCACGAGCACCTTCGCGAATTCCTCGAGCTGTTCGTCGCCGAGCTTCAGTTTCTCGGCGACCTTGAAGCCGCCTTCGACGATGCCCTTGGAAATGCCCACGGCCACCGCCTGGATCAGTTTCTCCGCGCTGATGTCGGACAGCTTATTCTGGCCCACGACCTTGCCCACCTCGGCGAGGACATTGCCGCCGATCGCGGTGGCCAGCGGAAACAGCAGGTCTTCGCCGGTCTTGGAGAATTTGTCCAGCACCTTGTCCTTGAAGATCGCGTCGCCGACCACCGCCGACGCGGCTTCCTTGACCGTCGAGGCGATGGCTTCGGTGCCGCTGATGTCGCCGCTGGCGTAGCGCAGGCCGATCGCGGTTTCCTTGATCAGGAATTTAGCGCGTGGGCCGACGACCGGCAGCACGCCGACCAGATCGGCGACCTGGTCGGCGGTCTTGAACTGGCTTTCGCGCAGGTCGTCGACAGTCTTGACCACTTGCTGCGAGGTCTGCGTGCGGAAATCCTTGCTGACGATGCCGAGCAGTTCCTCGGCGCGCTGCACCGCCTTGACCATCGCGACATCGTTCTGTGCGGAGCCGTCGCCGTTCTGCGCGTCCTTGATCGCCTTGATTGCATCGGGTGCGTTCTTGAAAACGTAGCCGTAGAAGGCGCCCATGTTATGCACCTGGTTCTTCTTTTCGTACCAGTCCAGCACCGCCTGCAGTTTCTCCAGGCGATCGGGCGCCGTTTCGCGCGCCTGCGCCGGGTCGATGGTGAAGTTGCCGGTGACGTCCTGCTCGGACAGGATCCTGCCGTTGCCCAGCAGGCTCGCGGCCGGCGTGAGGTGTTTGTCGGTGAGCGTCTTCTCCAGGTCGCGCATGGTCTGCAGGTTGGTCGCATCCAGCACCGGCGGCTTGGCGTCCGCGATGAGCTTGATGGATTGCGACAGTTCCGCCAGCGGCTGCACGACCGGTTCGCCCGATGTCATCGTCGCGATGAGCGTGCGTGCGGCCAGCGCGTCCTGCAGCGCGTGATAGCCCTTGCCGGCCTGTTCGGGATTCAGCCCGGAATCGAGCAGAGTTTCGTAGAGCTTCTGTGCCGCGCGCTTCGATTCTTCTTCGTCCGTGGTGCCGCGCGTGACTGTTTCGGCGAAGAATTTCTGCGCGTCCTGATAGCGGCCCGGACGCTTCTCGTCGATGCGCTGGGTCATCATGTCCACGTCCGCGGATATCGACGACAGGCGCCCGGACGACAGCAGCCCCGCATCGCGGACCTCCGCCAGCGCTTCGGCGGCGTTGCCGCGATGGAATCCGGCGTCGCGCAGGCGCCCTTCCTCGATCGCGACCCCAGCCTTGTTGGTGCGCGACAGCGCCGACATCAGCAGTTCGCGCTGTTCGAGCGTGTAGCCCGCTTCGTGCAGCAGCTGATTCACGCTGCCCTGGCGCGACGGTTGTTCGTTGAACTCGTTCGCGATGTTCAGGCCGGGCGTCTGGACTACGCGCGAGAACAACGCGTGATAGGCGCGCTGCGCGTCCTCGCGCTTGCGGGCGTCGGTGCTGGTTTCGGTGGTCACGGCGGTATCCCTGTCTGAAGCGGTGGTTCTGAAAAGCCGTCCCGGAGTGGATCGTTCCGGCGCGGCGCGGTTGTCGCGCCCTCACATCGCCAACGGCCGGGTCGACAGCGCAGAGGTGCCCTGCCCGCGGCTCTCGTTCGCTTGTATCTGCTGCGATATGGATATGGCCTGCGCAGGCGTCTCCGCTTGTTGTGAGCTGAGCGCGACCGGTTGCCGTGCCGCCTGGTCGATGTCGACCCGTGCGTACATCGCATGCGCCGCGGAAGGATCGTCTCCCTGCACCGCGAACAGGCGTTTGCCGTCGTCGCTGCGCGACAGGCTGTCGATCCGGGTCATGCCGGCGGCGACCGCTGCGGCCGCTGTCGCGGCCGCGATGTTGTTCGGGTCGCCGGTGATCGGCGGCACGATCAGCGGTTCGGTTTGCGATTGCATGGCGGTTATCCGGGTCAAGGCTTGCCGGTACATGGCATGGTTCGTATGCGACTCGTCCGACAACAGCAGGCCGTCCGCACCGGTGCGCGGTGTGATCTTGCTTCCGTCGATCGCGGCGACAGTCGCCGCTGCGGGGTTGTCCTGTGGCGTGTTGCCCGAGCGCATGAACACCGGCGTGTCGGCTTCCTTGGCGCCGATCCTGTTGCCCAGCACGTTGAGGGTGCGCACGTCGGCCGTGCCGGTTTCGGGCAAGCCATTATCCTTCTGGAATTTGCGCACGGCGTTGTACGTGCCATAGCCGTAGTAGCCCTGCGTGTCGAAAATCGTCTGATATCCGGCCTTGGCGAGCGAGGCGCGCAGTCCGTCCACGTCCTTGCCGGAGTCGCCGATCTTGAGCTGGTAGTCGGAACTCGGCGTGTAGACCGTTCTGGTCTCGCCGACCTTGCTGCCTTCCACCTGCTTCATGGCGTCGACCAGTGCGCCCTTCTCGCGCTCGTTCAAGGACGCGATGCTGCGGTCCTTTGACAAATCGATGCCGTTTTCCTTGCCGATGTCCTCGATCTTTTTCAGGTAGGCGGCATGGTTCGCCTTGCCCGCGTAGTCGTCTTTCGCGTAGAACTTCACGTAGTTTTCGAGCGACCATTCCGGCTTTTCGGAAGCCTTCCTGTCCGCGAGCTTGATCTGGGCGAGGCGGCCCGCCTCGGCGGTTTCGAAAATCGCCATGCCGTTCTCGTCCAGCCCGACGATGCCGCCGTAGCGTTGCTGGGCTTCCGTCAGGCGTTTGAGCCTAGTCTCCTCGCCGGCGTTGTCCGGCAGCTCGAATTTCAGGTTGCCGGGATTGTTGTTGCGCCAGTTGGCGTGGCCGCCCTTGCGCTCGACGATAGAGCCGTCTTCCATTTCGTAGACGCGGGTCTTGCCTTCGGCGCTGATGACTTTGACGATCTTCGGATCGGTCATGACGTCCTCCTGGACGCGCTGAATGGAACGTCGACTGGATAGACGCGCTTACAGAATTTCGCGCAGCGCGCTAGCCCACGAGTAGGACCCGGGTTGCGCGCCGGTGATGGAGGCGCGTTCCGGATCGATGTGGATGATCAGCGTGTCGCCTTCGCGCGTGGCGCGCGTGCCGTCGGTGGAAAAGCGGCAGCGTGCCGCGGCGAGCGCTTGTACCGATTGTTTGCCGGCGTCGTTCATGCACAGCGCGGCGAGCGTGCCGACCGCGGCCTGGCAGGCAGCCTGGGTGCGGTC
>JAYUUH010000010.1:0-2241 GCA_043754745.1 Lysobacter sp. | reverse complement strand
CCTGGCTCATCGGTCGATTCGTCCCGTCACAGCTGGGCGGCGAGTTCGTCGATCAGCGCCTTGTGGGCGTTGGCGTCGATCTCGCGCTTCAGCAGCTTCTCGGCGCCGCTCACGGCCAGGAAGGACACCTGCTTGCGCAGGTCTTCCTTGGCGCGATTGGCGGAAGCGGCGATCTCGGCCTCGGCCAACACCTTCTGCCGGTTGGCTTCGGCGACGGCGTCGTTCTTGGCCTGATCGACGATCTGGTTCGCGCGCTGGTGGGCCTGGTCGATGATCTCGTTGGCCTTGGTGCGTGCGAGCTTCAGTTCTTCGTTGACCTTTTCTTCGGCCTGGGCGAGCGCTTTCTGGCTGTTGTCGGCCGCGGCGAGGCCCTCAGCGATCTTCTGCTGACGTTCTTCGATGGCGGCGATGATGTTCGGCCAGCCGAACTTCATCACCAGCCAGGCGACCGCGAAGAATGCGAAGCCCTGGATGATGAAAGTGAGATTGATATCCATGACGTACTCCTGACGCCGGCGCGCGAAGCGCCGGCGCTAGCCAAGACCGGGGTTGCTTGATCAGCCCGCGATCGCGGACAGGAACGGGTTGGCGAAGATCAGCAGCAGGGCGATGGCGACGCCGATGATCGGCACCGCGTCGAGCAGGCCGGCGACGATGAACATCTTGGTCTGCAGCATCGGGGTGAGTTCCGGCTGGCGGGCGGCGCCTTCGAGGAACTTGCCGCCGAGGATGGCGAAGCCGATCGCGGTGCCGAGCGCGCCGAGACCGATGAGCAGGCCGGCCGCGATGACCGTGAACTTCGCGATTTCAGCGTAGAGGGCGACGTTTTCCATGGTGTTCTCCGTACAACTATTGAGGTGAAAAAAGGAAGGATGAAAGGGCGAAACGAAATGGGATGACTCGAAACCTGATGACTCGAAACCGGATGACTCGAAATCAGTGGCTTTCCGCCGCCATGCTCAGATACACGATGGTCAACATCATGAAAATGAAGGCCTGCAGGGTAATGACCAGGATGTGGAACGCGGTCCAGACGAAGCCGGAAATGAACTGCAGCGGCGCCATTACATAGGTCATGCCGCTGGACAGCGCGGCGTTCCAGGTCATCAGCGCGATGAGGATGAAGATCAGCTCGCCGGCGTACATGTTGCCGAACAGTCGCAGGGTGAGCGACAGCGGGCGCACCAGCTCTTCGATCACGCGCAGCAGCAGGTTGGCGGGCGCGAGCAGGATCTTCATCACCGTGCCTTCGGCATGGAACGGCGCGGTGAAGGCTTCCTTGAAGAACTTGCCGAAACCCTTGTGGCTGATGCCGAAGACCTGGATCAGCAGGAACACCATGAGCGACAGGCCCAGCGTGGTGTTGAGGTCGGCGGTGGGGACGACGCGCAGGTAGGCGTGCTTCGGATCGTGGCCGGCCAGCTCGTTGGCTTTCATCCACAAGCCCGGGAGCCAGTCGACCGGGATCATGTCCATGAAATTCATCAGGAACACGACGCAGAAGATGGTGATCGCCAGCGGCGCGATGAGCTTGCTGCGGCCGTGGAAGGTCTCGCGGACCAGGCCGTCGACGAAGCCCACGATCATCTCTACGCCGGCCTGGAACTTGCCCGGCACGCCCGCGGTCGCCTTGCGCGACGTGCGGATGAAGAAGAACAGAAACACCGACGACAACACCAACGTGAACAGCACGCTGTCGATGTTGATGGTCATGAACTTGCTCTCTCCCACTTGCCACTGGAGATGATGCAAGTGGTGCTGGATGTATTCGGTGGCCCCGCCACCCGAAGCAGTTTCAGCGCTCACGGTCTACCCTGGCACAAAAGTTCAAAGCCAATGGCTGCGCGATCAGAGCGACCGCGAGGCCTGCGAGCAGCGGGAGCGGCGCCATGCGCCCAACACCCGATGCCAACGCAAATATCGTTATGACCACCACCCACTTCAGACCGGTGCCCAGCACCAGCTTCAACAGCGCCGTTCGCGCCGTCACCACACCGCCGCCCAGCGCGATATTCGCGGCCAGAGCGCTTCCCGACACCACACCGGTCCCGCCCAGAAGTACCGCCAGCGAAGCAGGCCAACCCGACACCAGGAAGAGCGACGCCACCAGCACGACAGCGGCCATCTGGTAGGCCGTCGCCCGCAACGCGGCGCGGCGGCCAGCAGCGACAGAATTCAACACGCGTCACCCCGGGAGTTGGCGGAAACGCCGGGGGTGGCCCGGTTCCAGGATCGTGTTTG
>JAYUUH010000009.1:0-6598 GCA_043754745.1 Lysobacter sp. | reverse complement strand
CTTGCCAGCAGCGGCGCGATGCACGCCAGCGACATGTTCGCGCGCAACGTCTTCAACTTCGTCTCGCTGCTGTTGACGAAGGACGGGTCGCTGCATTTCGACTGGAACGACGAGCTGCTGGCGAAGACGGTCTGGCCGGAACGCACCGCGGGCTGACCCCGCAGTTCGAGCGCTTCGCCCGCTGGCCGGTCACGAGCTTGTCGCGTCGTCGTCCCGGCGGTACGCTCAGCGCGACACATGGAACGTTGAGCGCATAACCCCGTGACCCCCTCGCACTTCCAGGCAAATCCCCTCCGTTCGCTGCCATGGCCACGCCTCGGCTTCGCGATGTTCGCGCTGTGCATGGCCAGCGCCTGCGCGCAGTCTCCGGGGCCGATCGCCGCCGCACCGGCGTCCCATCCGGCAAAGGGGGCCACCGCGTTCGCCGGACGCTGGGCTTATGTCCAATCCTGCGGCTGGCAGCATTCGGCGGAACTCGAATTCAAGGCGACCGCCGACGGCATCCGCGGTACGTGGAACGATGGCACCCGCGTTCGCGGCGAGAGTGGCGAACTGCGAGGCAGCCTGCGCGACGGCAGAGTTTTCGTTCGTTTCTGCCGCGAAGCCAACGGCAAGGGGGCCGATGTCTGCCCGGACTTCGGCCCGGAACAGGCCTACGTCGTCCGCAAAGACGAACGGCTGATCTGGTATCGCAGCGATGGTGCTGCGGCCTATCGGGAATACCTCACGCTGCACCCTGTCGTCGCCGGAGCCGAAATCCCCACCGACGATGATTGCCCGGACGACGAAGCCGCGCCCTGAATGGAAGGAATGCCAAGATGACCGACCCCTTCGATGGCCAACAGACGAATGCCCCGCTGGCGGCGCAGACCCGACGTTCGCCGGCGTTGACCAATGCCGAACTCAATGCGGTGTCCTATTTCGTCATTGGCGTGGGCTCCGAGGGCAGCATCGGCGGCCGCGACGTGTCCAACCGGCTGTCCTTCGCCGGCAACACCGCGAACGGCGTCATGTCGCCGGTGGGCAACAGCGGTTTCTCGATCGGGACATTGCAGACCGATCTGGGCCAGCATCCGGAAGTGGCGCGCACGCTGGTCGGCGCCTATCAGGATTGGGCGCGTGCGAACCATCCCGAGTGGGTGCTCGACGCAAACCAGCAGACCCGGACCGTCGCCGACCTCAGCCGCACCGGCGACACCATCCGCGCGCAGGGCGGGCGCGAGACGGACGCCACGGTGAAGTCGCATCTGGACCAGTTCCTGCGCTCCGACGAAGGCATCCGCTACATCCACGACAACGACGCCACCCAGGCCAACAAATTGATGCGCGACGTCTACACGCCGCTGCGTGAAACCGATCTCTACCGGAACGCCACGCCCGACGACCAGGTGCGGATGGCGGCGATCGTCGGCAAGGCCTACAACCAGAGCGAAGTCTGGGGCGGGCGGATCCTCGACCGGATCGAATCCGGCCAGTACCGCAGCGTCGCCGACGTGAGCAATGGCGTCGGCGGCCTGCTGCGCGGCGACCAGGATTACATGCAGACCGGTCGCGACGCGGCGATGCAGGGCGCCGAAGTGGTGATCGCACTGCGCAATACGCATGCGCAGAGTCCATTGAACGCGACCTGGAACAACGTGCTGGCCGGCAATCCGCTGGTCGATCCGACCCGGCTGGACCAGGACGCGGCGCGGCCGAACCTGCCGCACGAATATGCGACGGTGAAGGATCTGTTCCTGCAGAAAGGCGAGGCGCCTGCGTTCATCCAGGCGCTGGATCGCGGCGCCACGTCGATGCACGGCCGCACCGATCGCCAGGGCGCCTTCAACGACGACGGCCTGTACGCTGCCGGCAACAATTTCGTCGTCTGGGACCGCAACGGCGCCGGGCATGCGCAGATCGACGGCCAATGGCGCGATGTCCAGCGCGACCAGCTGGTGCGCACCCAGAACCCCGATCGCACCGTGGATTTGTCGTTGAACGAGAACGGCCGGCAGACGCCGTTGATGCACGTCGATCCGCGCGCCGCGAACGCGCTGCGCGCGGACGCGACGGAGCACGGTCAACAGACTCAGACAGCATCCGCCCAGACATCGCCTGAGCGCGCGCAGCCGGTCGCGGCTTTGGCTGCGGCGTCGCAGGCGCTGGCGCCGGACAACGGCAGCGGGCCGATGCTGCAGACGCCGCAGAAGCAGCGCGACATGGATATGACGCCGGCCGAACGCGACTTGTTCGCGCGCGCGATGAGTCTTGTCCAGAACAAGGCCGGCATGACCGAGGAGGACGCCAGAAAAGTGGCGACCGACGTGGTCATCACCACCCGCCACACACCCGGGCTGTCGGAAAAGCCCGAATACATGGACGTCAAGAACGGCCACGTGATGATCGCCGAGAAAATCGGCAAGGAACCGATCTTCAACGGCTACGTGAACGTCGAGCAGTCGCGCAACCAGAGCCCGGAGCAGATGCAGGACAAGGTCGCGGTGCAAAACATGAACCAAGAGCGGCAGTTGCACGAACGCCAGGTCAGCGACGCCAGCAAGGAACCGAAACCGCTGCTGCAGGCCGCCGAAGACCGGCTGACCAACAGCATGACGTTCTCGCGCTTGGTCTGAGCGCGACGGCAGGCCAAAGAACAACGGCGCCGGAAGGCGCCGTTGTCGCGTGCGGGACCGCGGATCTCTCGAATTGCGGTTACTTCGCCGGCGCCGGTGTCTTCTTCGCCACCATCATCGCTTCGCGCGCGGCGCGGAACGGGTTGTCGGCATACCAGTTCGGCCAGGTGTCGCCGTTGGCGAGCGCGGCGCCGACATCGTAGACCGCGGTCAGGTCTTCCATCGTGCCGTCGAATTTCCACGTCGCCGCGTCGTACTCGTCGCCGGGCTTGTGGTAGCGGTTTTCGTTGTAGTCCTTGCCCGCCGCTTCGCCTGCGGCACTGCCCCCTTCGATCAGATCGGTGCCGCCGTCGGTGTACAGCGCCGGCACGCCGGCCTTGGCGAAGTTGAAGTGATCGGAGCGGAAGTAATAGCCGCCGGCCGGATTCGATTCCTCCACCAGCGTGCGGCCCTGTTTGTCGGCGATCGGCTTGAGCACATCCTCCAGTTCCGAATTGCCCATGCCGACGACGGTGAAATCGCGGCTGCGGCCGACGACGCTCATCGCATCGAGGTTGATCACGCCGACGGTGCGGTCCAGCGGCACGGTGGGATGCGCAACGTAGTATTTCGAGCCGAGCAGGCCGGACTCTTCCAGCGTCACGGCGGCGAACAGCACCGAGCGCTTCGGCGGATTCTTCGTGAACTGTTCCGCGATTTCCAGGATGCCCGCGACGCCGGTCGCGTTGTCGACCGCGCCGTTGTAGATGTTGTCGCCGGCTTCGTCCGGGTGTTTGCCCAGATGATCCCAGTGCGCCATGTAGACGATGGTGTCGTCCGGCGCCGTGGTGCCCGGCAACAGCGCCAGCACGTTGCGCGATTCCTTCTCGGCGGTTGTGCTCTTCAGCGTGACGCTGGCCTTCGCCGGCAGCGGCACGGCTTTGAAGCCGCGCTTGTTGGCGGCCGCGCGCAGCGCGTCGAGGTCCAGCCCGGCGTCGGCGAACAGCGCCTTCGCCTGCTCGCCGGTAATCCAGCCCTGCAGCGGCACGCGCGGCGCCGGGTCGTCGGCGGCGCGGAGGTCGTACTGCGCGCCCGACCACGAATTCTTGACCACGTCCCAGCCGTAAGACGCGCCGTCGGTGTCGTGGATGATCAGCGCCGCCGCGGCGCCCTTGCGCCCTGCTTCCTCGAACTTGTAGGTCCAGCGCCCGTAATAGGTCATGCGCTTGCCGTTGAACAGCGTTTCGTCGTTGGCGTGGAAGCCCGGATCGTTGACGAACATGACCACGGTCTTGCCCTTCACGTCGACGCCGGCGTAGTCGTTCCACTGCTGCTCCGGCGCGTCCACGCCGTAGCCGACGAACACCAGATCGCTGGCATCGATCTTCACCTCGGGCTGACCGGTACGCGTGCCGATCACCATGTCGGTGCCGAACTTCAGCGTGCGCGGCTTGCCCTTGACATCGATGGTCATCGTCGTCGATTCGTCGGCGGTGGTTTCCGTCATCGGCACGGTCTGGAAATAGCTGTCGCCGTTGCCGGGTTTCAGGCCCATACGCTCGAACTGCGCCTTGAGGTATTCGACGGTTTTTTCCTCGCCGGGCGTACCCGGCGCGCGGCCCTCGAATTCGTCGGACGCCAGCACGCGCACGTGCTCGGCGAAATCGGCTGGATCGATGGCGTCCTTGAACGCGAACGCGGCGGGCTTGGCGGGTTCGGCTGCCGGCTTCGGTGCGGCGGGCGCTTCGGCCTCGCGCTGGCAGGCGGCGAGGGCGGCGGTGGCCGCGAGGGCGAGGACCAGGGTTCTGGGCAGATGTTTCTGCTGGAGATACGGCTGTTGAAAAATGGACATCGGAGGCTTCCACACGAACGGAAGCCCCGAGTGTACGACGCGCCCGGTCGAGCGGGCGCCTGCCGGA
This sequence comes from Lysobacter sp., assembly GCA_043754745.1. Classification (GTDB taxonomy): domain Bacteria; phylum Pseudomonadota; class Gammaproteobacteria; order Xanthomonadales; family Xanthomonadaceae; genus Lysobacter_I. The sequence continues at coordinate 2,085 of JAYUUH010000009.1, read as the reverse complement.
AGTCCGGCCCGTCGTCGGTCCGGATCTGTCGGCCTGCGTCAGTTCTGCGGCGGGCGGGCGCCGTCGTAGCTGACCGCGGCGGCGCCGGTGACCTGGCCGATCCGCGCGGTCTTGTGCACGTACAGGGTGACGTCGCGCTTGAACACCATGGGGCCTTCAACCACAGCGTCCGGGCCGATCACGATCCGCAGCTTGCGCTGCTTCATGCTGACCGGCATCCAGCCGCTGTTGGGCTTCTCGACGGTGATGCCGCCGCGAACGTGGGAACCGACGCCGACGGTGATGTCGCCGTTGACGGTGGCGATGCCGCCGTTGACGTCGGTATCGACCAGACCGATCGAACCGTTGACGGTTTCGACGTTGCGCGCGACCTGGCTGCCGCGGCCGGCGAAAACGCTGCCGTTGACGGTTTCGATCCTGCCGACGCTGCTGTGATCGCCGAGGCGGATGCTGCCGTTGACCGTTTCCAGCGAATCGGCTTTGAGCTTGCCGTCGGCCTTGATGCTGCCGTTGACGGTTTCTGCGTCGCCGATGGCGGCTCCGCTTTCCAGATGCACGCTGCCGTTGACGGTGGCGACGTTGCCGGCCTTGGCGCCGGACTCGACGCGGATGCTGCCGTTCACGGTTTCCAGCGAGCCGTAGTCTTCGCCGGCGTGGGCGGTGATGCTGCCCATCACCTTCTCGATGCTTTTGCCGGCGAAGGCCGCGGGCGAGAACAGGGCGAGTGCGATGGCGGTGGCGAGGAAGAGTCGGGAATTGCGCATTGCGTTGGACCTCATGAGCGTGGGCTTGTCAGCCCGGGTTCGGAAGCGGGTGTTCGCGAACGTGTGAACGGATGGGTCATCGGAGACCCTGTGACAGGCATCATGGAGGCGCTTCGCTACAATCGCATCTGCCCTAAGTCATTGCCCCGAAGGTCACATGCCCGCTGCCGCCCATCGTCCCAAGCCCGTCGTTCTGTTGATCCTGGACGGTTGGGGATATCGCGAGGATCCGGCCGACAACGCGCTGGCGCTGGCCGATCTGCCGAACTGGAACCGGCTGTGGGTGCAGCGGCCGCGCACGCTGATCCACACCGAGGGCCGCCACGTCGGCCTGCCGGACGGGCAGATGGGCAATTCCGAGGTCGGCCACATGAACCTGGGCGCCGGTCGCATCGTCTACCAGGACCTCACCCGTGTCGACGCGGCGATCGAGGACAGCAGTTTCTTCGCCAACGCCGAACTGCGCGCCGCCTGCGATGCCGCGAAGGCTTCGGGCGGAACGCTCCACGTCATGGGCCTGCTGTCGCCCGGCGGCGTCCACAGCCACGAACAGCACATCTTCGCGATGCTCCAACTCGCCGCGCGCGAAGGTGTCGCCCGCGTCGCGGTGCATGCGTTCCTCGACGGCCGCGACATGCCGCCGCGTTCGGCCGAACCCAGCCTGCGCGCGCTGCAGGCGAAGTGCGACGCGCTCGGCAACGCGCGCATTGCCAGCGTCGGCGGCCGCTATTTCGCGATGGATCGCGACAAGCGCTGGGACCGCCTGCGCCGCGGCTGGGACGTTATCGTCGAAGCGCAAGGCGAGCAGCGTGCGCCGGATGCGCTCAGCGCGCTCGCCGCCGCGTATGCGCGCGGCGAGAACGACGAGTTCGTCGCGCCCACAGTGATCGACAGCAGTGCGATCGAAGGCGGGGTCATCGAAGGCGCGCAGCCCATGCGCGACGGCGATGCCATCGTGTTCATGAATTTCCGCGCCGACCGCGCCCGTCAGCTCGCCGCCGCGTTCGTCGATCCCGCATTCGAGGGCTTCGACAGCAGCGTGCGGCGTCCGGCGCTGTCCCGCTTCGTCTGCCTGACCGAATACGACGCTCGCTTGCCGGCGCCGAGCGCGTTCGCGCCGGACGATCTGCGCAACACGCTCGGCGAAGTGCTGGCTGCGCACGGCCTGGCCCAGTTGCGCATCGCCGAGACCGAGAAATACGCGCACGTCACCTTCTTCTACAGCGGCGGCCGTGAGGACCTGTACGCGGGCGAAGCGCGCATCCTCGTGCCCAGCCCGAAAGTCGCGACCTACGACCTGCAGCCGGAAATGAGCTGTCCC
>JAYUUH010000008.1:0-6600 GCA_043754745.1 Lysobacter sp. | reverse complement strand
GGGTGGGGCAGAACGGCTGGAACTTCACCAGGTACACGCGATCCGCGGTGCGGACCACCGCTTCGGGCCAGACCCGCGACGCCAAACCCTGCGCGAGCCACGCTTCCCGACCGGTCGATGCGTGACGCCGCGGATCGATCAAGCCATGGCTTTCGATCGCCGGATCGGATTCCGCGCATTCCAGGAACGCCTTGCGCAGACCGCTGTCGTTGGCGTCGCAACACGCGTGCGTGTGGATCGATTTGCGCACCTCCAGCGCATGCCGCATCCGCAGTACCCGGCGCGGCAGATCGCTCAACCGTTCCGGCGCTTGCGGCGCATCGGCGCAGGCCAGCGGCAGTGCGAGATCGAAGGCTGCGGCGTGTTGCCGCATTGCGACCACGGCCAGGTCGTCGATGGCAGGATCGCGCGCGACCGAGGCATGGATGGCAGGATCGTGCGCGACGGGATCGATGGCGGTACCGCGCCTGGCCGCGTGCCCGCCGTGCGCGCACAGTCCTGCGCGCAGCAGTGATGCGTACGCGGCGTGACACTGCGGATGTTCGATCACCGACAGCACGTCGATCAGATTGTGTGGCACGCGTCTGTGCACGGCGCGCTCGCGATTCTCGCTGCGGGCATCGGCGAAATCCGGTTCCGGCCACAGCGGCGCGGCGCCGGCGGCGAGGACCGCGAGCGGATCGATGCCGCCGCGATGCGTGCGCAGCACTACGACCGCGCAGACCCGGGCGTCGGCCAATGTCGATCGCGCCGGCAGGGTGTCCACGACTGCGCGCACGCCATCGCGGCAGGCCTGGTCGCCGCCGGTCGCGATGGTGTCGGCTGCGAAACCGCTGTCGATCAGGAATCGTCGCGCGGCGCGCGCGGATAACGGCGCATCGCACAGCACCAGCAAACGAGGCCGTCGCGCCGGGTCGAGCGTCGCGAAGCCGGGTTCCCGCCGGATCAATGCGTCGATCCCGGTCCGCAGCAGGGCGGGGTGGCTGAGGGAGAGGCGTGGGCGCAACCCATCGCGCCGCGAAGGGTGCATGCGCAACGAGGGAAGGCGCAGGGTCGCGGTCGCTTCGAGCAACGGCAGCTTCGCCGCGCCGCGCCGGATCATCCGTTCCAGTGGGGCGTCGACGATGGCGGTAGCCGGGTCCCCCGACAGCATCACGTCCACCCGCAAATGCGCGCCGGGTCGCGATGACAGGGAAACGTCAGGCGCTGCGCGCGACATCGCCACCAGCGTCAACGCCGGGATATCGGCGGCGCTCTGCGGGGCTTCTACGATCTGCAGCGATGCCGGGCCGTGCTGCGATTGCCTCCGCAGCCAGTCGCGGAAAGCGGCGCGCAGCGCGTGCGGCAGGAACAGCCGCGCATGCCGCAGCAGGCTGCTGCGGTCGATCTGCATGTCCATGTCCGCCGCCGCATCGCGATCCGCGTACCCGAACACTGCCTCCTGCAGACTCCGTCGAATGCCTGGCGTCGCGGCGACCAGCCGCAGGTCCGCGCCGACGGACGAGCCATCGTCATCGGCACGTGCGACGGCATTCGCCCACCACCACACCAGCAGCGCTTGCACGACCCAGCGGGCGCCGCCGCCCGGTGCCAGCCGCAGGCGATAACGCGTGTCGTCGGTCCCAAGGGCTTCTGCATCCGGCTGCGGCGCGCAGGCGCGTCGATACAGCTGGGCGGGGTCGTCCGAGCGCAACAGTTCGTACGCGAGGATCGTGTGCAGGATCGCTTCGCGCTGCGCGAAGTGGAAATTGTCGACCCGCGCCCCGCAGGTGTCGGTCGAGAACCACCAGCGCAACAAGCCTTCGCTGGCCGGCGTGAGCGGCACCGCGAGCGGGGCGCCGGCATGGGGCCCTGCGGTCCTTGCGTTGCCGGTTGCGTCGAGGGCCGCGAGCAGCCGCCGCGTGCAGTAATCCAGGGCTGCATGCAGCGGTGGACCGGGGGTGTCGGCATGCGCGGATGCAGGTGTGGGCGCGCCGGCGCGGGTCTTGCCCGCGTTGTCCGGTGCGACGTCCGGATCGCTGCTCGACCGCCTGCTCCATGTCGTGGACATCGCCGCCTCCCTGATTCGGTGAGCATGCAAGTTAACAAAAAGTTTGATAACGTACAAATCATAACTTTCCAACGCCGGCGTGCACCGGCCTAACGTCAGGTGATGAGCAATGAACACATTGCGTTCAGCGAACGGCTGCGCGCGGCCTTGCAACGGGCGGGAGTCGGCGAGAGTCCCGTCGAACTGGTGCGCCTGCTCGCCCGCTTCGGTGGCGAGCCCGTCTCCCAGCAAGCCGTCTCCGGCTGGCTGAAGGGGCGCGCCATGCCAAGGCAGGCCAATCTGAGGGCGCTGGCGAAAATGCTGTCGGTCGAACCGCAGCAACTGCAGTACGGCGACGACGGCAAGCGCGTCAAGGAGGCGCGCGGAGAGTGTCGGCTGGATCCGCGCGATCAGCTGGCGATCGAAGCGTTCCTGCGCCTGCCGACGGCGCAGCGCAAACTGCTGCGGCATCTGATCGAGGAATTCTTCAGGTCGGGATCCGGCGGCAAGCGTGGCTGATCGTTTGCAGCGTCCATACCGCCGCGATCCGGCTTCCGGACCCTGGAGCGTGCCGCGCGACAATATAAATTGAGTATCGGCGACAAGCCAAGTTTTCAAATCGCGCGCGACGCCGCCCTAAGGTCGGCGCATGAAAACGGAACAAGATGCTTTCAGCGAGCGCCTCCGCGCCGCATTGCGCCAGGCCGGCATGAGCGAAAGCCCGGCCGAGCTGGTTCGCCTCCTGGCCCGGTTCGGCGGCGAGCCCGTCTCCCAGCAGGCGATCTCTGGCTGGTTGAACGGCCGCGCCATGCCGCGTCAGGCCAACTTGCGCGCGCTGGCGAAGATGCTGTCGCTCGAACCGCAGCAACTGCAGTTCGGCGACGACAAGCGGGTGCGCGAAAACCGCGGCGAGTGGCGGATGAATCCGCACGACCAGCTTGCCATCGAGACCTTCCTCAAGCTGCCCGCTACGCAGCGCAAGCTGGTCCGCAGCCTGATCGAAGAACTCGCGAAGCACAACGCGCCGGCCAAGGCGGCCAAGCGCGGGCGTTGATCGTCCGGCTTTGATCGGGGGCGTTCAGCCCTCGCGCGCGATCGCGCGCCAGCCGATATCGTTGCGGTGGAATTCGCCGTCCCACGTGATATTCGTTATCGCTGCATAGGCCTCGCGCTGCGCTTCGACTACGGTGTCGCCCAAGGCGCAGACACAGAGAACCCGCCCGCCGGCGGTGACCACGCGGTCTGTGTCGTCCAGCCGAGTGCCGGCGTGGAAGACTTTGGTACCCATCGGCAGCGGCGTGTCGAGCCCCGAGATCGGATCGCCGGTCTTCGGCGTCTCGGGGTAGTTCGCCGCCGCCATCACCACGCCCAGCGACGGCCGTGGATTCCACCGCGCGTCGATCAGGTCCAGTTGCCGGTTGATCGCGGCGTCGATCAGATCCAGCAGGTCGGACTGCAGGCGCAGCATCACCGGTTGCGTTTCCGGGTCGCCGAAACGCACGTTGAACTCGATCACTTTCGGCGCGCCTGAAGCATCGATCATCAGCCCGGCGTACAGGAATCCGGTGAACGGCACGCCGTCGGCGACCATGCCGCGGACGGTCGGTTCCACCACTTCGCGCATGATCCGCTCGTGTACTTCGGGCGTGACTACCGGCGCCGGCGAATATGCACCCATGCCGCCCGTGTTGGGGCCGGTGTCGCCGTCGCCAACACGCTTGTGGTCCTGCGACGTGGCCATCGGCAGCGCGGTCTTGCCGTCGACCATCGAAATGAAGCTGGCCTCCTCACCATCAAGGAATTCCTCGATCACTACCCGCGACCCCGCTGCGCCGAATGCGTTGCCCGAGAGCATGTCGCGCACCGCGTCTTCGGCTTCCTGCAAGGTCATCGCCACGATCACGCCTTTGCCGGCCGCCAGGCCGTCGGCCTTCACCACGATGGGTGCGCCTTTGTCGCGGATGTAGGCGATAGCGGCATCGACCTCGGTATGCACCGAGTAATAAGCGGTCGGAATGCCGTGGCGGGCGAGAAAATCTTTGGCGAACGCCTTGCTGCCTTCGAGCTGCGCCGCAGCGGCGGTCGGCCCGAAAATCCGCAGGCCTTCGCTGCGGAAACGGTCGACCACGCCGGCGACCAGCGGGCCTTCCGGCCCGACCACAGTGACCGCGACCTGCTCGCGTCGCGCCAATTGCAGCAGCGCATCCACATCCTTGATGTCCACCGGTACGTTGCGGCATTTGCGCTCGCGCGCGATACCGGCGTTGCCCGGCGCGACGATCACTTCGCTGACCTGCGGCGACTGCGCCAGCTTCCACGCCAGCGCGTGCTCGCGCCCCCCGGAGCCGATCACCATCACCTTCGTTGGCGCCCGGCGCAACGCCGCTTCGGGCACGATAGTCGCGTCCGCCGCCGCCGCCGCCGCGGTGCCGTTGCGCAACCAGTACGACAGCCACAGCGGCAGCGCGTAGATCACTGTCGCGCCGGCTGCGGCGAGCAGCGCGAAGGCGGGAGAGATATTGCGGAACGCGAATGGGCCGCTGTTGTGCGTCTGGATCGCTATGCTCGTGATGAGCAGGATCATCATGAACAATACGATCTCGCTGCCGACGAACAAGCCCATGCGCTCGCCCGGCGAGAAACCGCGGCCGTGGTCGGCGCCGAAACGCCAGCGCACGAATTCGGCCGCGCCGAAGATCAGGCCGAGGCCGAGTAGCACCTGCAGCGGCAGCCAGGCCGGCAAAATCATCTGCAGCAGACCTACTGGGATGCCGACGATGAACAGCGCCGCGATGAACCACATCACGTATTTGAAGACGGGGCGGTCGGCGTTGTGGGTGCCGCGACGGCGTGCGTTCATGGTGTCGACTCTTGTGCGGTGATGGGGCGGAGCGGCTGAAATGGGGCAATCGCCTCAAGCTGGACATCGCGGTATTTCGCTTCGGTGGCGGTGCCGGCATTGCCCGGCGCGACCAGCACTTCGGTGACGCGCCTGGACTGCGCGAGCTTCCAGGAGAGGGCGTGTTCGCGGCCGCCGGCGTCGATGACGAGAAGTTTCATGAGAGGGCGTTCTTCATGGGTCGTAAGAGAATGCAGTCGCGGCGCCGGCGCTGACGCGCTCAGCCGCCTTCGTCGCAGCCTTGTTTCTGCAGCAGCGCGGCCGATACCTGGTACGCGCCGTCCCGGTAGAGAATCGCAAGCCTGCGCTTCACGGGTTTGCCCGCCTGCCGGCCCGAGACGACGAGATCGAGCGGATAGAACCTGCCGCCGCCGCTGCGGTTCGCCACCAGGGTGCATTCCAATGCCACCGACTTGCGTTTGCAGGTGCGGTCTTCGTCCGGGTCGCAGGCGCCGCTGTTGTCGCGGCTTGTGCCCACGCTCAGCAGCGATTCGAAACGGTCGCTTTCCGCGTGATGGAGCGAGCGGCTCGAAACCGTCCAGCCCATGTTGGTGAATGCCGAGTCCAGCGCGAACGCGATGCGGCCCGGGCCGACTTCGAAGAAGCCCACGTCGCCGGGCGTTCCCCAGCCGCCGGTCTGCACGCCGCGCTCGCTCGCGCCGATGCGCGCCTGCTTCTGCTTGCCGCGCGGGTCGAGCAGCAGGAACAGATCGACTTCGCCCGGCTGGGCGTGGCCGGCATCCGCGAACGACGTGCAGACGGCGATTCGACGCGGTCCAGGATCGGTCGCGCCGCTGTCGGCGCAGATCGTGCGCGAGGTCGGTGCGATGTCGTCTTCGCTGCGCGTGGCGGCGGATGCGGGCCAATCGCCCTGCAGCGTCGCCTTCTCGCGGTAGACCCCGCGCAGCAGGCGGATCGCTTCCGCATCCGACACATGACCCGGGGCCTGAGGCGTCAGCGCGAATGCGGGAGAGGCGAGCAGCGCCACGCCGTACGCGAGTGCGGACACGATGGCGCGCAAACCGGAGTACGCATGCATACGAAGGTTCCTGTGCGGGGTGGCGAACATCATGACGCAAGCGATGCCGGAACGACCGCGATCTGCAGCGACACCAACTTGGTGCCGCCCGACACGTGCTGTCTGCCGACTTCGCTGAACCCGAACCGGTCGTGGAAGGCTTTCGACGCAGGATTGGGAGGCTCGAGATTGTATTCGCAGGCGATCACGCCGATCGCCAACTGGCGTGCATGGTCGAAAAGGTCATCGTACAAGCGCCGCCCGACGCCTTTCCCCGCCGCCGCGGCATCGACGACGATGCGGTCGACATACACGAACTGCGGATAACGCGCCGAAAACCAGTCGAAGTTGTCGTTGGCGTAAGCGGCCCCGTCGCGCATCGCCAGCAGGAAGCCGGCAACTTCGCCATCGACGACCGCGACGCGGTGATGGAAGGCGAGCGCGTGCAGTTGCTGCAGCCGTGCGAGGTCCATCGCGCTGGTTTCGCGGACGACCGCGGCGTTGAGTTCGACGATGCGGTCGAAATCGGTATAGACAGCATCACGGATCACGGCATCAGTCATGGCGGATAGCAGTAGAATTTAATGGCTCTTTCAGCAGTGTCGATGATGAAGAATTTCATAGAATACTTGGAAGGAATTGAGAGATTGGGCC
>JAYUUH010000007.1:0-6614 GCA_043754745.1 Lysobacter sp. | reverse complement strand
TCGACGGATCGGCGATCATCAGGATGATGTCGAGCACATTGTCGGCCTTGCCCGCGTCGACCGCGCGGCACAGGAAGATGTCTTTGCTTTCGGGGCGGAACTTGTTCTTGAACTGCAGGTTGCCCGCGTCGTTGAAAATGTTCTGCTGGCGCAAGTCCTCGAGGATGCTTTCGATCGCGGGATCCGCGTCGGGCGAGTCGGCGAGTTTGCAGCCGTAAGTGCCACCGAGGCTGAAGACGCCGCAGCCTTCATCGCGCAGCGTCTGGATGATGTTGACGATCGCGAATTCCAGACCGCCCAACGGCATGTCGGGCCCATAGAATTCGAGATCCATCAGATAGCCCACGCCGGCCGCCAGCGGAGAGACTAGGATCGCGTTCTGCAGCACATCGTCGACGTAGCTCAGGAAAAGCCGGTGCTCGCGATCCAGCGTGCCGGCCAGAATTTCGGCTTTGACGATATGGATCAGCGGATTGACCATCGTGCGCGATGCGCACCACTGGTCGATGATCGCGGCGACCGCCTCGGCGGTCTTCGGATCGCTGCCGCAGATGTATTCTTCGGTACGGCAGGCTCCGGCGTTCGCGAACTTGGACACCAGATAGCGCAGACGCCGCATCTTCTGACCTTCCAGCGTGAACGACGCTAGGTCGGTCACACGCTGCATCACCCCGAACGGGGTCGCGGAAAACGCCTTGCCGCACAGCGCAGGCAGGCGGTCTTCGACGAACAGGTTGAACTGCAGGCCGTGCGCATCGCAGTACCGGTACAACTGCTCGGCGAGCGGCACGAAATGTTCTTCCGGGCCGGTATAACCGTAGGCGAGCAGGATGCCCCTGCCCTTGCCGCAGTTGAAATAACCGCGCTGCTCATCCCCGAAGAACAGTAGCGGCGCGATCATCGCGGTACCGCGCGATACAGAGGATTCGTTTTTGTACTGGTGGAAGATCTCGAGTCGGCGCTGGCTGAGCTCCGGATACCGGTCGAGGTGCTGGATGGCGACCATCGCAGGCGATGCCCGTCCGACGACAGCGGCCGGTACGGCCTGCGGTGGTGCGACGTGCGCCGGAGCGACATGTGCCGGCCTTGTCTGCGTCTGCGGCTCACGCACGGGCGCAGGCGCATCCGCGAACTTGCGCCCGAGAACGTCGGCGTGCTTTTTGACGAAATACCGCGCGAGATCGCGAACGTTGAAATTTTCGAACAGCAGGGTCTTGGGCAGCGTGCCGAAATCCTGCTCGAGGCGCTTGAGGATCTTCAGGATCAGGAACGAATTGACCCCGAGCTCGCCGAACGGGGTTTCGGCATCGAATACGAGCGCCGCATCCGCCGCTTCGCAGATGAGCGATTTCAGGTAGGTTTCGGTGCGTTCCTGGAGGGTGTCGTGGTCCATCATCGTTCAGCTGTCCTTGCAGTCCCTGCGCTCGAAACCCGGCGCGCGGCGCCATCGGTGCCGTAGTGAATCATAGTCACATGACGATCGGGTAACAACGTGCATGGCCCATGCGGGCGCGCATCGCGACATGGGCCGAAGCCCCGCGAAACCCGGCGTTTTCCGGCGCTCCGGACGCAGTCCGGGCGCGGATCAGATTTCGACGACAACTTTTCCGCACGCATGACCTTTCTCCAGATAACGGATGGCATCGGCGACTTCCCCGAGGGGATAACGCCGATCGATGACCGGGCGCAACGCCCGTTCGGCAAGCAATCCGGCGAGCGTCGCCAGATCCTCGGCCGTGGTTTTTTTCGAGACGCACAGCCAGCGATGCCCGCGATCGACGAGCGACATCGCAAGAACGCTCGCTGCGGGGCGCATCGGGCCGACCCAAGGGTTGGTCCCCGGCCCGCCGACCCAGACGAACCGCCCCTGCGCCGAAAGCACTTCCCGGCAGCGCCGCATGGGCTGGCTGCTGACGGTATCGACGATAACGTCGTAACGCGTGCGCTCGGCGGTGAAATCCTGTCGCTGGTAATCGACGACGCGGTCGGCGCCGAGATCGAGCATCAGCGATCGCTTGCTTTCGCTGCACACCGCGGTGACCGTGGCGCCAAAATGCTTCGCGAGCTGCACCGCGTGCACACCGACCCCTCCGCCCGCGCCGTTGATCAGCACCTGCTGTCCGGATCGCACCTGGCCGTGATCCCTCACCGCGTAGAGCGCCGTGCATCCCGCCACCGGCACGGTGGCCGCCTCCTCGAACGGAACATTCTCCGGCTTCTTCGCCACTGCGGTCGCGGCGACGCACAGATATTCGGCGAACGCGCGGGTGCGTCCCGTGAACAGGTCGACGATTTCCCCTAAGACTTCGTCGCCGCGATGCAAGGTGGTCACGGCGTCGCCCACCACATCGACCACGCCGGCGAAAGCGAGGCCGATACCGTTGTTTTTAGGGCGTTTCAGGCCGGACTGGATCCGCAGCATGTACGGGTGTCCACGCATCAGGTAGCTGTCGGCCGGATTGACCGATGCCGCGCGCACTCGGATGCGTACTTCGTCCGGGCGCGGCTCCGGCATCTCCACGTCCCGCAACCGCAGGACATCCGGCGACCCGTAATCGTGGTAGACGATCGCCTTCATGCGCCCGTCCTGATATCGGTTTCGATCTTGACGATCGTGCCCTGCGCCACCGCGACCAGCATCGATTCGCCGTTGCGGACGACATAAACCTTGCACTCGCACACCGCCTGCCGCAATGCGAAGGCAAGCACAGTGGATTTGGCGATCATCAGGTCGCCGATGGTCGGCATCACGTAATTGATCTTGAATTCCGAAGTAACGCAATTGCCCAGCACGGTCGCGCCCGCGAATGTCAGGCAGTTGTCGGCCAGGTAACTGACCACGCCGCCGTGCACGAACCCGTAGCTCTGTTTGAAATCCTCGCGGATCCTCAGCGACAGCTCGGCATAGCCCTCGGACAGCTCGCACAGTTCCGTGCCCAGCAGCCGGCTGAAAGGCTGCGAGACGAGCACCTGCTGGCCCATTTCGAAGAATCCGCTCAAGGTGTTGCTCCCTCTGGATGATGGACATGGACATCGCTCAGACCCATGCGCCCAAGCGCGCCGGCGTACGTCTGGACATCCCTGCCGAACGGATTGATCACATCGCTGAACAACGATGCGCTGCCGGCCGGGAGCAGATATTTGACGAACGTCGCCAGCGTTCCGCTGGGGCCGACGTCGACGAAATGGAAGTCGCCGCGGTCGAGCAGCCCCCGCACCGTCGCGTCGAACGCGACCGGATGGCGGAACGTGGCCCAGAAGCGCTGCGGCCAACCCGCAGTGTCGGTATCGCGGTCGTACACGGCGCCGTCCCGGCAGGAAATCACCGGAATGCGCAGCGGTTTGAAATCGAGCCTGCCCGCCATCGCCATGAACGCGGCTTCCAGCGGCTGCTGCATTTCGGTGTGGAAGGCGTAATTCACCGCCAGCGTTTGGTGCATCACCGCATCGCGCGACAGCGCGTCGCGCAGGCGGCGGATCGCCGCGACCGGGCCGGTGACGACGACATGCCGGTCGAAATTCCGGGCGGTCACCCAGCAACCCGCGGACGCTTCGGCATAGCGCGTATCGACGTCGGGCACATCGACTACCGCCAGCATCGTCGCCGGTGGGCTCTCCGCTTCGATCAGCCGCGCGTACTCCACCACGAAACCGAGCCCCTGCTCGATCGTCAACGCGCCGCCGACGATCGCCGCGCCGAGTTCACCGAGGCTGTAGCCGAGCAGATACCCGGGCGTCGCGCCGGCCTCCATCATCACCCGCGCCAGGCTGTACTCAAACGCGATCAACGCCGGATTGGTGTGCAGCAGACGATCGAACGGCTTGCTTTTGTCGCCGTCGCGGTACAGCACATCGCAGAGCGAACCGCCGACCAGCGGCCCCGCGATTTCGTCGCAGTGCTCCATCCACATCCGGAACCGCGGATGCCGGTCGTAAAGCTCCCGTCCCATTTGGTGATACTGGGAACTTTGGCCGGAGAACATGAAGACGGCGGGAAGGCGCATGTCGATCAGGCCGCCGACAGCTCGTCAAGGTCGAAGTAGCCGTTGAAGCCTTCCAGGTAGACGGCCGCGCGATGGCCGAACAGCACCACAGCCGGCGTCCGCGTGGTGAGGTCGCCCTGCTCCACCACCCGCGACTTGACCCGCGTGCCGACCGGATGACCGGTGTTCCAGGCGGCGACCTTCCGTTCGGCGAGCGCGAAACGATCGCCGTTCGCGACGCCCGCATCGGCAGCGGCTGCTTCGGATGGCACGGACGGTGGCGGTGCGGCCGGGGCCGCGCGTTCCGGCTCGGCGGACACGGGCGCAGCGCTGTCGGCGGCGGCCTTCGCGGCGATCTGCTTGATCTTGAGGATCATCTTCGCGAGCACGTCGCCATGGCCGATCTCGACGAATTCCATCGCATCCGATAGCGACATGAGATGGTGGATCGTGTCGCTCCACAGCACCGTGCTGGAGATCTGCTTCGACAGGTATTCGACGACGGCACCGTTCGGGTAAGGCTTGGCGGTCAGGTTCGCGATCACCGGTATCTTCGGCTTCGAGAATTTGCGCTTCTTGAGGAAGGCCTCGAATTTCTGCTTCGCCGGGATCATCAGCCGCGAATGGAACGCACCGCTGGTATTGAGCGGCACGTACATGACCCGGTCGAACTGGAAGATCTCCTGGCATGCCGCGATGTCGGCGGTGGGCCCGGAGATGACGATCTGCAGCGGCGTGTTGTAGTTGGCGATGTCGACGTTGCCCAACCCTTTCTCCTTGAGCAGCGCCTCGATCTGGTCGCGGGTGGCGTTGACAATGGCGGCCATCGCGCCCTGAGTCGCCTCGCTCATCAACTCGCCGCGCTTCTTGACCAGCTTCAGGCCGGTCTCGAAGTCGAAGCATTCGGCCGCCAGCAGCGCGTTGAATTCGCCGAGGCTGTGACCTGCGAGGTAATCGGGCGTCTCGCCCGTGTCCTTGATCCGCTTGTAGTACGACAGCGCATTGACGACGTACAGCGCCGGCTGGGTGAACTGGGTCTTGCCCAGTTCGCGCCGCGGATCCTCGAGACACAGTTCCTTGATGGAGTAGCCGAGCACCGCGTCGGCCTTCGCGGTGAGCTCCGGAAACGCATCGAACAGGTCGCCGCCCATGCCGCGCGCCTGCGAGCCCTGCCCCGGGAACATGTAGGTTTTCATCGAAAATCCTCCTGAAAAAAACGTATGTATGAAAGTGTTGTCGATCAGCCGCGTTGCAGGCAGATCGCAGTATTGATGCCGCCGAAGCCCATGCTCATGTTGAGCGCGCGCTCGACGACGTGATCGATGGCGGTCGCGCCCACCCAGCGGAATCCCGCGTCGATGGGGTTGTCCATATTGCGCGACGGATGCAGCCGTCCCGCCTGCATCTGCAGCATCACCGCGATGAGTTCGACCATGCCTGCGGCGCTGAGCGCGTGCCCCACCAGCGACTTGGTCGCATTGAGGTAGGCGCGATCCAGCCCACAGGCGCGCAGCGCGGCCAGCTCGGTCTCGTCGCCGACCACCGATGCGGTGCCGTGCGGATTGACATAATCGATCGCATCCGCAGGCAGCCCGGCCATCGCCAACGCGCCGCTGATCACGGCGGTTTCGCCTTCGAGCGACGGATTGGGATTGCGGTTGGCGTCCCAGGCCATCGCCCAGCCCTTGAGTTCGGCGTACGGCGTGCGCGTCGCGTCGGCGGCGCGGCGTACAACGATCGCTCCGCAGGCTTCGCCGAAGATGAAACCGTCGCGGTCGCGGTCGAACGGTCTGCAGGCCAGCTCGGGCTCGCGCGCGAAGCGATCCGAGCCCATCGCACCCAACGAACGGAACGCCTGGCACTCGAAGAACGAAAGATCCATCAGCGCGCCGAGCGCGATGCAGACATCGACCTGCCCGGAGCGTACCGCTTGGATCGCCTGTATCGCGGCCAGCTGTCCGCTCGCGGACGCGCCGCCGACGGTGATGGCGAGACCGCGGATGCCGAAGACTTCGCTGCACACGCCGCACAGATCGGTATCCATGAACGTCATCGCATGCGTCGGACGCAGGAATTCCACCCGGTCCTGATACTTGGCCTGGCTCAGCGCCAGTTCGCGCTGCTGGACGTTGGACCCGCCGACGATCAGGCCGATCCGGCGCGGATCGACGGCATCGAGCCCGGCGTCTTCCCAAGCTTCATGCAGCGTCGCGAGCGCCACCTGCGCGGACCAGGACACATTGCGCAGCTTCGCCGCGGCGATGGCATCAGGCATGCGCAGGTCGGCGATCTCCGCGCCGATGAACGGCGCGGCGACGGCATCGACATCGACGGGATCCGCTGCCGGTCTCTGGCGACCGGGACGACGCATCGCCGCGAACCGGTGTTCGCCGGCCAGCAGCGCATCGGTGAAGTCGCGACGGCCTTGGCCGATCGACGCGGTCACGCCGATCCCGGAGACGACGATGGGCGTGAACTCAGCGGCATGCATGTTCAGAGCCATCCATCCTGGGAGCGTTTCATGTTCACGGGGCGCACGTTCAGAGCCGGGCGTGCAGCAGCGTCGCCAGCTCGCCCATGTTCTCGGCCTTGGCGACATCGATCATCGGGATCTTCAGCGACAGCGATTCG
>JAYUUH010000006.1:0-2250 GCA_043754745.1 Lysobacter sp. | reverse complement strand
GCGTGCGTGTCGTCAAAGGCCCGGCAGCGGCGGTTGCGCAAACCCCGCCGCCGGCGCCAGCGGCGGAACCGCCGAAAAAGAAAAAGCGCTGATCCCAGCGCGGCAACGACCCGCCGGCATCTCTATGTCGGCGCTGTGCTCCAGACGATGACATCCCAGCCCCGCCACGGCATCGCCCGAGTGCTTTCCAAACGCGGCGTATGCTCGCGCACGCAGGCGGCCGCGTGGGTGCGTGCGGGGCGGGTCAGCGTTGGTGGGCGCGTGGTGCGCGATCCCGAATTTCCGACCGCCTCGGAGCGCGACGACATCGCCATCGACGGCAATGCCATCGGGGCGGCATCGCCGGTCTATCTGATGCTCAACAAGCCCCGTGGGCTGATCACCACCACCAGCGACGAGCGTGGCCGCGAGACCGTCTATCGCTGCTTCGATGGCGCCACCACCTCATGCGGCACGCCCTTGTCCTGGATCGCGCCGGTGGGGCGCCTGGACAAGGCCAGCGAGGGACTGTTGCTGTTCTCCAACGATCCGCAGTGGGCCGCGCGGATCACCGAGCCGGAGACCGGGCCGTCCAAGACGTATCGGGTACAAATCGACCGGATTCCCGACGCCGATCTGCTGATGGCGCTGTGCCGCGGCATCGATGACGCGGGCGAACGGCTGTCGGCGGTTTCGGCTTCGCTGCTGCGCGCGGGCGAGAAGAACGCTTGGGTCGAGATCGTGCTCGACGAGGGCCGCAATCGCCAGATCCGGCGGCTGCTCGACGCGTTCGATATCGCCACGCTGCGCCTCATCCGCGTGGCTATCGGCGGTCTGGCGTTGGGCGATCTGCCCAAGGGCCAGTGGCGCGCATTGATCGCCGAAGACTTGGAGCGGATTCGCGCCTGAGTTATCGGGTTGCATGCGGATGTCCGATCCCTTTCATGCCCGCATGCAGGGCTTTCCGCGAAGCGTTGCCTAGATTGCCGCCGGGGGGCGATTCGTCGCTGCGCACTACGATCAGAGCACTACTATCAGAGCAATCCGATCAGAGCGGTCGGCGTAGCGCAGGGCGCACATCAGGCCTCGATCACGCCCAGTTCGCGGCCGATGCGGGTGAAGGCATCGATCGCGTGATCGAGATGCGCGCGGGTGTGCGCGGCACTCATCTGGGTGCGGATGCGCGCCTGGCCCTTCGCCACCACCGGAAAAAAGAAGCCGATCGCGTAGATGCCTTCTTCCAGCAGCCGTTCGGCGAAACGCTGCGCTAACGGCGCGTCGTACAGCATCACTGGGCAGATCGGATGCACGCCGGGTTTGATGTCGAAACCGGCGGCGGTCATCTTTTCGCGGAAATAACGGGTGTTCTCGGAGAGGCGCTCGCGCAGGTCGCCGGCGGAGGCGAGCATGTCGAAGGCTTCGATCCCCGCGGCCACCACGTGCGGCGGCAGCGAATTGGAAAACAGATACGGCCGCGAACGCTGGCGCAGCATTTCGATGACTTCCTTCTTCGCGGTGGTGAACCCGCCCAGCGCGCCGCCCATCGCCTTGCCCAGCGTGCCGGTGATGATGTCGATGCGGTCGAGCACGCCTTTGACTTCGGCCGAGCCGCGGCCGGTGGCGCCGAGGAAGCCGGTAGCGTGGCATTCGTCGATGTGGACGAGCGCGCCGTACTTTTTCGCGAGTGCGGTGATCTGGTCCAGCGGCGCGATGAAACCATCCATCGAGAACACGCCGTCGGTGGTGATGAGCTTGGTCCTGCAGCCGGCGGCGTCGGCGGCCTGCAACTGCGCTTCGAGGTCGGCCATGTCGCTGTTGGCGTAGCGGAAGCGCTTGGCCTTGCACAGGCGCACGCCGTCGATGATCGACGCGTGGTTGAGCGCGTCGGAGATCACCGCGTCGTTTTCGTCGAGCAGCGGCTCGAACAGGCCCCCATTGGCGTCGAAACAGGCGGCGTAGAGGATGGTGTCTTCGGTGCCGAAGAACGCCGCGATCCTCGCTTCGAGCTGTTTGTGCAGATCCTGGGTGCCGCAGATGAAGCGGACGCTGGCCATGCCGAAACCCCACTCCTGCAGTGATTTGGCGGCCGCCTCGATCACCGCCGGGTGGTTGGCCAGGCCGAGATAGTTGTTGGCACAGAAGTTCACGGCAGCGGCCTTGGCAGTCGTGATGTGGGCCGACTGGGCAGAGGTGAGCTCGCGCTCGCTCTTGTGCAGGCCCGCACTCGTGATCTCCTGGAGGGTGGTGGCCAGCTGTTCCCTGAACGCTCCG
>JAYUUH010000005.1:0-6625 GCA_043754745.1 Lysobacter sp. | reverse complement strand
ATCTGGAACAGTGGACGTGGGAAGACATCGCTCGCACCGCGCGCCAGACCACCGGCAACGATCCGTGGCGGCAGCGCGCCGAGTTCATCGAACTGGTGGACAGCGCGCGTCGTCTCACCGCCGGCGACACCCCGCAGATCGGGATGATCACCGACTGATTCCGCGCGCGACGGCGGCCTCGCGGCCGTCGTCGCTCGGAGCGGTCCCGCTGCCATGACTCTCGCGCTTCGCAGATCGATGCCACGCTCCGCTTGGACAAGCGCTGCCAAGCCGCGCGTGTCCAGGCTGGAAAACGCGACAGGCTTCACGAAGCGTGCCGCAACCCTTAACCTGATACATATGAATGATGTGGCAGTGGTCAGCGACGAAAGCCTCATGCTCGCCTACGCGGCGGGCGATGCGGCTGCGTTCGAGCGCCTCTACCAGCGCCATCGCGGCAAGCTCTACCGCTTCCTGGCCCGGCAACTGCACGGCAACGGCGCGCTGGCCGACGAATTCTTCCAGGATGTATGGCAGCGGGTCATCACCGCCCGTCTAAGCTGGAAACCAGACGCGGCGTTCTCCACCTGGCTGTACCGGATCGCGCACAACCGTCTCACCGACCACTGGCGTTCGCTGCAGCACAGGCCGCCAGCGCCCGCCGACGCTGATGAACGCACCGAACGCATGCCGGACTACTACACCCCGGAACGGCAGTTGTCGGAATTCGAGGAACGCCGGCGGCTGCAGATGGCGCTTGACGAACTGCCGGACGAACAGCGCGAGGTGGTCCTGCTGCGGCTGGAGCAGGAGCTGAGCTTGGAGGAAATCGGCGAAATGACCGGCGTCGGCCGGGAAACGGTGAAATCCCGTCTGCGTTACGCGATGGATAAACTCCGCCAGAGACTGAATCAATGAGCCGCCCGAGCGAACCCTTCAACGCGGAAGAACGCGACCTTGCCCAGCGCCTCGCGCGACTGGGCGGTCCGCGCGAACCCGCGGCTGCGCTCGATGCCATGATTCTGGCCGCGGCGCGCGCTGCGGTATCCGGAACGGCTGCACCGGCCGAAACGCCGGCAGAGCCGCCCGCCGACCCGAAAGTCTCGACGCTGCGCCCGCGCAAGTCCGCGCCGCGCTGGCCGATGGGCTTCGGTCTGGCCGCTTCGGTCGTATTGGCCGCCGGCATCGGCTGGCGTCTGCAGATCGACGGCGACCGCCATTCGGAAGCCGCCAGCGCGCCCGCTGCGGAAGCGTCCCACGATGAGGCCATCGAAGCGGTGATCCTGGAACCGCCGCTGCAGCGGACGCCCCCGCCCCCGCCGCCGCCGTTGGAAGAGGCCGACATGGCGACGCGTCGCGCCGACATGTCCCGGCTGGCCGCCGCAAAAGCCGCGTCTGCGCCTCGCGAGCCGGAATTCGCCTCCGATGCGCCTGTGTCCCAGAGCGCGATGGCCGAAGCGCCGCCACCGCCACCGCCGCCTGTCCCCGCCTCGTCCATCGGTGGCAGTCCGGCCGCTGATGCGGCCCTGGACGAGGTCACCGTGACCGGCTCGCGCATTCAGCGCGAACACACGGCCGGTGCCGCGGAATACACCCGGACCCCGCTCAACGAGCGCCGCGAACAGGCCGCGCAGGCGTCCAAACCCACGCCGCCCGCCGCCAGCCCCAGCCGCGCGGCAAGCCTCCCCGCGCCGCCGCCGTCCGGCAACGTCGAAGGCGACGCGGAAGAACGCAAGATCCGCGACAAGGCCCGCGACACCGACGGCTACGACGACCGGCCGCCGGTGTCGGCGGATTCGCCCGAATTCCGCCAGGCCTGGCTGCAGCGTATCCGCGTCAAGATCGCCAAGGGCGACACCGATGCCGCACGCGAAGGTCTGCAGGAATTCCGCCGCCGCTATCCCGACGTCGAGCTCCCGGACGATCTGCGGAAGCTGGCGACGACGCTGCCGCCGTCCACGCCCTGAGCGCCTGTTGATGGCGGCGCCGCTGCACACCCTGACCGCGCCCGCGGCGCATGTCCTCGAAAGCAAACACAGCCGGTTCCTCGCCCAGGCGCTGACGATTGATTGCGCCGAGACCGCGCAGGCCGAACTTGCGTCGCTCAGCCACCCCGCCGCGACCCACAACTGCTGGGCGTGGCGGATCGGCGACCACTACCGCTCCAGCGATGACGGCGAACCCGCGGGCACCGCCGGTCGTCCGATCCTCGGCGCCATCGACGGCCAAGGCTGCGACCGGGTGCTGGTCGTGGTCACGCGCTGGTACGGCGGCATCAAGCTCGGCGCCGGCGGTCTGGTACGCGCATACGGCGGCGCCGCGGCCGAATGCCTGCGCCGCGCCGACAAGCACGCGCTGATCGCGTACGCCGAATTCGAATTGGCCTGCCCGTTCGCGCACCTCGGCGATGCCCACGCGGCGCTCAACGCCGCGGGCGCGAGCAAATCCGGCGAATCCTTCGACGCCGACGGCGTCAGGCTGCGGGTGCGCCTGCCCGTGGATCGAATCGACGACTTGAAAACCCGCCTGCGCGACGCCACCCGTGACCGGGTGCGGTTCGCAGCGCTTGGCTGAACGCGACGTCTTCCCGGACGCCGTCGGCGAGGTGTGATGGTCCGATCACCTTCCGTTCCTACCGGCCGCAGCATGAGCACCCCAGATCCGAACCCGCCCAAAGCCCCCATCGGCCACCTGCGCACGCTGTGGCCGTTCGTCCGCACGCATCGGCCGCTGCTCGTCGCCTGGCTGCTGGCACTGACGATTTCGTCGGCCGCATCGCTGAGTCTGCCGCTCGCGATCAAGACGATGATCGACGAAGGCTTCCGCAGCAGCAGTGGCAGCGACATCGATCGCGCCTTCCTGCTGATGTTCGCCGTCGCGCTGGTATTGGCACTGGGCACCGCGGCGCGCTTTTTCTTCGTCTCGCTGCTGGGCGAACGCGTGGTCGCCGACCTGCGGGAAAAACTCTATGCCCACCTCATCGGGCTGGATCTCGGCTTCCATGATCGCAACCGTAGCGGCGAACTGGTGTCGCGGCTCACCGCCGACGTCGAACTGGTGCGCAACGTGGTCGGCAGCAGCATGTCGGTGGCGCTGCGCAGCACCATCACCCTGGTCGGCGCGCTGATCATGCTGTTCGCGACCAGCCCACGGCTGGCCGCCTGGGCGCTGGTCGGCATTCCGCTGGCGGTGTTGCCGGTGATGATCGGCGCGCACTACCTGCAGAAGATCTCCCGCAATAGCCAGGACCGCATCGCCGACGCCAACACCCTCGCCACCGAAACCCTCGGTGCGGTGCGCACCGTCCAGGCGCACGCGCGCGAATCCTACGAACGCGGACGCTTCGACAGCGCGGTACAGGTTGCTGTGCGCACGGCGCTGAAGCGGATCGGCGCCCAGTCGGCGATGACCGCGACCGTCATCGTGCTGTTCTTCGGCGCGATCACCCTGGTGCTGTGGTCGGGCGCACACGATGTGCTCGCCGAGCGGATGACCGCCGGCACGCTGATCCAGTTCGTGCTGTACGCGATCTTCGCCGGGGGCTCGGTCGCCGCGTTGACCGAAACCTGGAACGAACTCCAGCGCGCGGCCGGCGGCATGAGCCGGATCGGCGAACTGATGCAGGAAACTCCCGGGATCGTCGCTCCATCGCACCCGACGCGACTGCCGCAGCCGCTGCGAGGCGAGATCGCGCTGGACGCGGTGGATTTCCACTACCCGATGCGCCCGGATCTGCCGGCCCTGCAGGATTTCCAACTGCACGTGAAACCGGGCGAAACCGTGGCGCTGGTCGGTCCGTCCGGCGCCGGCAAAAGCACAGTGTTCTCGCTGCTGCTGCGCTTCCACGACCCGCAGGAGGGTAAGATCGCGGTCGACGGCATCGATCTGCGCGAATGCGATCCGGTCGAACTGCGCGAGCGCATCGCACTGGTGCCGCAACAGCCGACGCTGTTCGCGACCAGCGCGCGCGAGAACATCCGCTACGGCCGGCTGGAAGCGACCGACGCCGAGGTCGAAGCCGCGGCGGGCTCGGCAGAAGCGCACGAATTCCTGAGCGAACTGCCCGAAGGTTACGACGAGCAGCTCGGCGAACGGGGCGTGCGCCTCTCCGGCGGCCAGCAACAGCGCATCGCCATCGCCCGCGCATTGCTTAAAGACGCGCCGATCCTGCTGCTGGACGAGGCCACCTCGGCGCTCGACGCGCAGAGCGAGCGCGCGGTGCAGCATGCGCTCGAAAACCTGATGCGCGGGCGCACCACGCTGGTCATTGCGCATCGCCTCGCGACCATCCTCAAGGCCGACCGCATCGTGGTGATGGACCGCGGCCGGATCGTGGCCGAAGGCACACACGAAGCGTTGCTGGCGGAAGGTGGACTGTACGCGGAACTCGCGAAGCTTCAGTTCCTCGATTGAGCGACAGGATCGACGCAAGCGTTCTGTCGCGGCGATGCGCAATGCGTCCCGCATCGTTCGGTTTTGCGCGACCAATAAAAAAGCCGGCAACGAGTTGCCGGCTTTTTCGGTAGATGGTGCGCCCGGAGAGATTCGAACTCCCGACCCCCAAGTTCGTAGCCTGGTGCTCTATCCAACTGAGCTACGGGCGCGCTGTTACGTGACATCTTTTGCAGCGGTGTTGCAGGAGCGGAATTGTGCCAATCCTGATCGGGTTGGTCAATCCTTGCGCTGAATTCGATGCATTGAACGCAATGGATCGAATGCGATGCTGTCGACGTTACGCCACGTTGCTGATCACTCTGTCACGCGATCGAATCGTGCGCGACGGAATCATGGACAACAAATGGCGGAGAGTGAGGGATTCGAACCCTCGATGGAGCTTTTGACCCCATACTCCCTTAGCAGGGGAGCCCCTTCGGCCTCTCGGGCAACTCTCCGTCGACGCGACGCTGCGCGTGATGAAAGGATACCGGCTCAGTCGTCCTGCGGCAAACCCGAATTCGGGCCGCGACCGGTTTCACCGCGCTGGATGCGCTGATAAATCTCTTCGCGATGCACGGCCACGTCTTTCGGGGCCGTAATGCCGATACGCACCTGGTTGCCTTTCACTCCGAGCACAGTCACGGTGACTTCGTCGCCGATCATCAGAGTTTCGCCAACCCGGCGAGTCAAAATAAGCATTGCATGTCTCCATTGGCCGATGTCCCCTCATCGGTACCCTGTCGTTGGCTTCGCGACCGAATCAAGCGGGGATGGAACGTAGGTCGCGAACGCAAGTAAGTAAGAATAACCGGATCGGCGTAAATACGGGAAGCGCCTGAAGTCATGCTTCAGGTCGCAGTCGCGCTTCCACCCAACCCCGAACGCCGTCCAAAGCCATGACTAGTTGAGGGACGTCGTCTCCGCCCCCTTGCGCCATGTCGGGGCGGCCACCGCCTTTGCCCCCGATCTGACCGGCCACGTGGCCCAGCAGTTCCCCGGCCTTGATACGCCCGAGAGCTGCGCCGCTCACGCCCGCAATGAGCGCCACTTTACCACCCGCAGCCCCAGCCAGCACTACCACAGCATCATGAAGTTGCTGTTTCAGGCCGTCGAGAGCGTCGCGCAGAGCCTTGGCGTCCAGACCCTCGACGCGCGCCGCGAGCACCCGGATCCCGTCGATCTCGGCCGCTGAGGCCGCCAAATCCGCCACCGCGGCGTTCGCAGCCTTGGCTTTCAGGCCTTCCAGCTCGCGCTCCAGCTTCTTCTGGCGATCGAGCAAGGCCCGCAGTTTGTCGCCGATCTCAGCCGGATTGCCGCCCAGCAGTTCGGCAGCTTCGTCCAGACGGCGCTCTTCGGCGGCGATGTGATCCAGCGCGCCCTGCCCGGTCACGGCTTCGATCCGGCGCACGCCGGCTTGGATGCCACCTTCGGAAACGATCTTGAATACACCGATGTCGCCGGTACGGCCGACGTGGGTACCGCCGCATAGTTCGGTGGAGGTATCGCCCATGCGCAGGACGCGGACGTTCTCGCCGTATTTCTCGCCGAACAGCGCCATCGCGCCGAAGTCCAGCGCTTCCTGCATCCCCATGTGGCGGATTTCGGCCTCATGGTTGGCGCGGATATCGGCGTTGACCCGGCGCTCGATCTCGACCAGTTCGGCCGCGGTCAGCGCCTGGAAATGCGCGAAATCGAAGCGCAGGCGGTCCGGGGCGACCAATGAGCCCTTCTGGGTCACATGGGTGCCCAGCACGCCGCGCAGGGCCGCATGCAGCAGGTGGGTGGCGCTGTGGTTGAGCACGACCGCGCGGCGGCGGTCCTGATCGACCTGGCCCACCACCCGGTCGCCGCGCTTCAGCGCGCCGGCCGCCAGCGTGCCGACATGGCCGAAGAACTGGCCGGCCAGCTTCTGGGTGTCGGAGACCTCGAACAGCACGCCCTTCTCCGCCAACTGGCCGATATCGCCGACCTGGCCGCCGGATTCGGCATAGAACGCCGTCTTGTCGAGCAGGACGATGGCTTCGTCGCCAGCCTCGATGCGCTCGACCGGCTTGCCGTCTTTGAGGATCGCAACGACCTCCAGGCCGCCCGCCACCAGACCCTCGTAGCCGAGGAATTCGGTCGGCGACAGCTGCGCGATCAATTCGGCCGGCAATGCGACGCCACCGCCGAATTTGCCGCCCTTGCGCGACTGCTCGCGCTGTTCTTC
>JAYUUH010000004.1:0-2253 GCA_043754745.1 Lysobacter sp. | reverse complement strand
GAAGAAGTCCTTGGTCGACTTCGACGCGGCGGCGTTCTTCGGCGTCTTGTACATGATGATGAAGACGCTGGCGGTGATCGGCCAGGCATCCGCGCCGGGGGCGTTGGTCATGACCAGGTAGAAGTCCTTGGCATGGGCCCAGTCGGCGCTTGCGGCAGCGGCGGCAAAGCTCGCGGCGTTCGGCATCACCCACGTGCCAGCGGCGTTCTGCATCCCGGCGTAGGTCATCTTGTTCTGCAGCGCGTAGGACAACTCGACGTAGCCGATGCCGCCCTTGATCTGCTTCACGTACGCGGCGACGCCCTCGTTTCCCTTGCCGCCGATGCCGGCCGGCCACTTGACCGCGGTACCTTCTCCGACGCTGGTCTTCCAAGTCGGGCTGACCTTGGACAAGTAGTTGACGAAGTTGAAGGTGGTGCCGGAGCCGTCCGAACGATGCACGACGGTGATTTTCTGCGCCGGAAGGGTGACGCCGCCGTTCAGCGCAACGATGCGCGGGTCGTTCCACATGGTGATCTTGCCGAGGAAGATGTCGGCCAAGAGCGGGCCGTCGAACTTCATCGCGCCGGCCTTCACGCCGACGATGTTGACCACCGGCACCACGCCGCCGATCGCCGACGGGAACTGCACTAGGCCCGAAGCCTTGAGTTCTTCCGGCGGAAGCGGCTTGTCCGAGGAGCCGAAATCGACCGTCTTCGCCTTGATCTGGGCGATGCCGCCACCCGAACCGATCGACTGGTAGTTGATCTTGTTGCCGGTGGCCTGCGCATAGTCGGCGGACCATTTCGACAGCAGCGGATAAATGAAGGTAGCGCCGGCGCCGGTGATGTCGGCGGCTTGGGCGTTGAAGATGGCGCTGCCCGCGATGACGAGTACGGCGGCTTGAGACTTGAACGACTTGAACACGGAGGTGCTCCTCATTTGGGTTGCGGTTCGGGGTGTCCCGAATGCGACACATTGGAGCGGAGTCGGATGACAGCGGCATGTGTGTAAGATGACTGAAATGTGACAGACTTTCACCCGCTGGGCGTGATCCGGAAAATCTGCGGATCCATCGGTAATTTTCGGCGAAAACAGCGCCCCAAGGTCCCGTCGCTCGGGCCGGTTATCAGGCTGTCGGCATTAAGATTGAAGGTTGAATAAGACAATTGGACTGCAGGCGCTCAGGAGGCGTCGTCACGTTATTGTCACATTTGGTACATCCCAATGTCAGATTCGGATCGCACTCTAGCGGCCGTTTACATCGTCTTAACGACCCCTGACGCTGTGCGCCATCGAGTGCGTCAGTGCGGGATATCGGTATCGAGCCACCCATTGCACCATCCAACCTCCGGGGACACCACCATGCGTCATGCCATTCTCGCCATCGCCATCGGCGCCGCCCTCGCGGGCACCAGCGCCTCCGCCTCCGCGCAGTCCAGAGACAGTGAGATCGAGGCGCTCAAGGCCCAGATCATGGAATTGATGCAGAAAGTCGAGTCGCTCGAAGAGCGTACCGACGCGCAGTCGGGCGTCAACGTCGACACTGCCACTCAGCTCGACAACATCACCAACAAGTCGGTCAAGGTCGACACCAAGGGCGGTATCAAGGTGACGTCGGCCGACGGCAAGTTCGAAGCCACCGTCGGCGGCCGCGTCCATTTCGACGCCTACGCCTTCGATCGCGATATCGCCAGCACCACCGGTACCAGCGAATTCCGCCGCGCGCGTCTGACCCTGTCGGGCAAGGCGCTGGGCTGGGAATACAAGATGGAGCAGGATTTCGCCGCGGGTACCAACCTCGACGGCCTGCGCGATCTTTACATCGCCAAGAACGTGTGGGGCGGCAAGGTCACGATCGGCCAGTTCAAGCCGTATCGCTCGATGGAAGAGCTGACCAGCTCCAACGAAATCCTGATGATGGAGCGCCCGTTCGCCTCGGCCACCGGCCTGTTCAACGCCCGCCAGTTCCAGCAGGGCGTGGGCTATCAGCGTGCCGGCACCAATTACACCGTCGGCGTGAGCGCGTTCAACCTGCGCAACGCTGCCACTGCCCGCGCCGAAGGCTTGGGTGCGTCGGCCCGCGTCACTTACGCGCCGATCAACAACGACAGCAGCACGCTGCACTTCGGCGGCTGGGTCAGCGTCGAGGATCTGAACAAGGGTTCGGCCGATGTCACCGCGGTCGCCAACTATGCCGGCCGTCGCGGCCCGGCGCAGACCATCGGCACCGTCACCGGCGCCAGCGGCGACAGCATCAGCGCCTATGGTCTG
>JAYUUH010000003.1:0-6642 GCA_043754745.1 Lysobacter sp. | reverse complement strand
GGCCAACACCGCGAACGCACCCGCCGCGCCTGTATCGACTCCGGCCAACACGACCCCTGCTGCGACGGTCGCAGCGCCTGGGGCAACGTCGACGACAGCAGCGGTAGCGCCAGCGACAGCGGCGACGAACGCAAGCACGCCCGCGCCGAGCCCAGCCGCGACGAATGCAAGTCCAACCAATGCCGTTTCATCGGTGCCGGGGCAGACCAGTGCTCCCTTGTTGAACGACCCCAGAAGTCAGAACAACAGTTTGTTCGCCAGCACATTGCAGGGCGTCTCCGCACTCGATCCATCGAAGGTGTCGTTGAACGGCAATGAGAGAGTCAATGTCGCCGGCGCATTGGCGGCGAACATCATCAATACCCCGGGATTCGACCGCTCGAATTCGAATCCATCGGCTTTGTCGATCGCCGCGAGTCAGAACGGGGATCGCGTGTTCGCGATCAATAATCAGAATCCGAGCGCGCCCAACGCGGTCCACACCAGCGTGGATGTCAATCAGGCGCGCACGCAGCCTATCGAAGTCAGTTCCGCGCAGGTATTGCCGCCACCGCCGCCCGTACAACAGCAAACCACGACAGCGCCCCAGATCGAAAACAGCCCGACGCCTCGAGCGATCAACTGACGCATGGCGCCGGCATCGCGAGGCGCCGGCCGCCTTACTTCGGCTCGAACACCGCGATCGATTCGACATGCGCGGTGTGCGGGAACATGTCCATCACCCCCGCGGACTTCAGCGCCCAGCCGCGCTCATTGACCAGATAGCCGGCATCGCGCGCCAGCGATCCGGGATGGCAGCTGACATAGACGATCCGCTTCAGGCCTTTCAGCGACAACTGCTTCAACACGCTATCGGCGCCGGAGCGCGGCGGATCGAGCAGCAGTTTGTCGAAGCCCGCCCGCATCCACGGCAGCCCGGACAGGTCCTGGGCAAGATCGGCGGCATGGAACTGCACATTGGTCAGCGCATTGTGCGTCGCGTTTTCCTTGGCCCGCGCGACCAGCCCGGTCTCGCCTTCCACACCGACCACTTCGCGCGCAACGCGCGCCAGCGGCAGCGTGAAATTGCCCAGACCGCAGAACAGATCGAGCACACGTTCGTCCGGCCGCACGTCCAGAAGTTCAAGCGTCTTCGCGATCATCTTCTGGTTCAGGCCGGCGTTGACCTGGATGAAATCCAGCGGACGGACGTTCAGTTCGATATCCCACTGCGGAAGCGCGAACGCCAACCGCGGCGCGTCGGGCCACAACGCGTGCACCGAATCGATCCCGCCCGGCTGCAGGAAGATCGCGAAGCCGTTCTTCTGGCCGAAATCGATCATCGCTTCCTGGTCGGGCACGCTCAGCGGCTGCAGATGACGGAACACCAGCGCTATGCCGCTGTATTCGAGCGTGGCGTCGCCGGCGATGAATTCGATCTGCGGAATATCGCTGCGCGCATCGAGCCCATCGACCAGCGCCGACAGCGCCGACAGTTTTTCGCCGATCTGCGGAATCACCGTACGACAGACCGACAGATCCGCGACGAAGCGCGGATCGGCTTCGCGGAAGCCGACCAGGGTCTTGTCCTTCTTCTCGACCCGACGCACCGACAGCCGGCCCTTGCGGCGATAGCCCCAGGCGGCGTCGGTCAGCGGCGGCAACCGCGTCCCTGCCTGCACGTGGCCGATCCGCTGCAGATTGTCGAACAGCACCTGCTGTTTTGACAGAATTTGTTGGTCTTCGGCCAGATGCTGCAGCACGCAGCCGCCGCAGACGCCGAAATGCGGGCAATAAGGCTCGACACGATCCGGCGATGCGCTCAGCACCTCGACCGTCGTCGCCTCGTCGAAATGGCGCGCCCGCGCCGTCTGCTTCGCCATTATCCGTTCGCCCGGCAGCGCGCCGGAAACGAAGATGGTCTTGCCGGCCTGCCCGTCGCTGCCGCCCCGGCGCGCGACGCCGCGACCGTCGTGGCCAAGGCTGAGGATGTCGAGTTCGAACGGGGTCTGGTCGATGCGGGCCACGGGGCTCTGCGGGTAAAAGTCGAGCCGCCGATTGTCTCATGACACCGGAAACGACGACGCCCGCCGAAGCGGGCGTCTAGCGTGCGATGCCGGAGATCTCTCTCCTGAGCGCGTGATGGCTTGTGCGCAGCCGCGCTTACTTCTGCTTCCACGCCCCGCCGCGCTGATACCACCAGCCGCCGCGGGCGCTGTCGACCCACTGCTTGGCGAACAGGCCACGAATCTGCGCTTCCCACTCCGGGTGGCCATTGGCGACGGCGATTTCGCGATACACCGCCTTGCGGTCGCGATTCTCGTCGGCGACCGCGGTATTGACCGGCACGCGGTCCTTCAGCGCCAACGCGGCGGCATCGCGCACCACCACCAGACCATCTTCGGTGAAGCCGAGCGCGCCGGAATCGAAATGCGGACGCAGGGCGTTGTCGAAGCGCTGCTCCATCCGCGACTGGATCGCGATGATCGCCGGGGTCTGGATATTGAAATCGGGCTGGCTTTGGGCGTGGGCCGGGGCGATGCCGATGAGCATCAGCGGATCGAAACGGGGGACGTCCAGGCGCGGCGCTTCGAAGGCCATGCCACCGCCGCCTTCGGGCTTGGTCTCGGCTGCGGCCTCGTTGATGACCTTCTCGACGAAGGCCTTGGCGGCTTCCTTGGCTTCCGCCGCCGGGAAATACACATTGATGGTGACGCAGGCGGTGAGTAGCACCGTGGCGGCCATGGAAACTCCCAACAAACGACGCATGCTCGTATCTCCCGGAAAGTGTGCGAATGCTACCCGATGATCAGGACGATCAGCGAAAACCTATTCCACGACAGGCTTCAGCTCGCCGCTGCCGACCGCCTGCAGGCGCTCGACCAGCGTTGGCCAGTCCACCTGGCGATTGAATCCCACCACGTTCAAGCGCGGAATGCCCGCGCCCTGGACGATAGTAAATCCACCGCTGTCTGAACCGGAGCCCGTCGCATCCCTGTTGTCGGTAGCCGCGCCGAGGCTTTCGAGGCCGCCCATCGCGCAGACCTGATTGCGCAGCCGGCAGGAAATCCCGATCCGGCGATAACCGAAGTCATCGAACAGCCCGATCAACTGGCCCTGCAGGCTGGTTACGAACGACGCGTCGCCGACGCTGGAAATGTTCTGCACCGCGCGCTGGCTGATCCGCTGTTTCACGCCGCGGCGGCGTTGGGTCTGGAACTCGGCGTCGAACGCGGTCGCGGTCCAGTCGACCAGCCGCAGTTCGCGGATGCTGCCGTCGAGACGGCCGCTGATGCTGCCGAAATCGAAGACCTCGGTGACCGACAGCAGATCGAGATCGTCGAGCGCGAGATCGGCCGACAGCGTCGGTGCGACGCCGAATGGCCGCTCCATGGCCAGCGACGAGACTTCGACGCTGCCGTCGAACACGCGCATCTCCAATCCACCTTCGAAGGTCAGCGTGTCATCGACGTAACGCGCGTTCGGAATATTGCCGCTCAGCGTGCCGCGGAACGGCGGCCATTCCATGGTCTGCGCGAGCTTGCCGATGTCGAACTTGTCGAGGGTCAGGCCGAAATTCGCCTGCAGGCCCTGATCGCCGTTCGGCGGCCGCAATCGGAAATGATCGAATCGCAATGTGCCGCCGATCGCATCGACCGATGCCGGTGCGCGCAGCGCGATGGCAGCCTCGGCGCTGCGCAGCGGCAGTTCGGCGGCCCCGAAATCCAGTCCATAGAGTTGCCCACTGCGCCAGTGCAGCGCGCTGTCCACCGGCGCATCGGCGGAATAGCGCAGGTCGCCGTGCAATCCGTCGAAACGAAACATGCCGCCCGGTTCGATCACATCGACCTGATCGAAGCGCGCGTCGAAACCGCGCATGCCGGTGGCATCGAGCCGCAGTCGACCGTGCACACGCCCTTTCAGACCGAGTTCGCCCAGACCGAACCCGCCGAGCCAGCCCGACAGGTAGCGGGCGGTCACCGGCGCCAGGTCGTCGCTATCGATCTCGATGTCGAGCGCGCTCAGCGCACCATCTGCCGCGAGCGCGGCGCTGCCGCGCGCAGCGAGCGTGCCGCCGTCGCCCCAGAACAGGGTCGGCAAGCGCCAGCCACCGGCATTGCCGATGGCGTCGATGCGCAGCGCCACCGGCGTCGACGGCAGCGCCACATAGGCGCTGCCGAACAGCAGCTCGCCGCCGCGCAATTCGCCGCGCACATCGACGCGCTGCTCGCGATCGGTGCTGCGGTAATCCAATGCGAGATTCGCGCCAAGACCCTCGGCGGCGATGCTGCCGTCCGGCGTTTCCAGCGCCGCGCCCGCCAGCGTCAACGGCCCCGCCACGCGCAGCGGCTGGCCCGTGGGTACGCTGACGACGAGGCGACCATCGAGTTGACCCTTCTTCCAGCGGCCGTCGGCCCAGGCGCGACTGAGTAAGGCCTGCGACCAGATCAACGGCACTTTCACCAGGTCGATGCGCGTGTCGTCGGGCGCCGCGGCCTGGCGATGCACTTCCAGCCGCGCATCGCCCTGGCGCAGCACGACATCGGTGAACGCGGTCGCGAGGTCGATGCCCAGGCGCATCGGCCGCGCATCGCCGCTGCGCAGTTCGCCGTCGCAGCGCCAGCCGCCCTCGCCGTCGCGCTGCAGCGGGCATTGCCACGTCAGATCGCGGAAGGCGTAGCCGAGACCCGGGGCGTCGAGCTTGCCGACGCGCAGTCGCAACGTGCCGCGGTCGGCGGTTTTCGACCAATCGAGGCGAACGTTGACTCGCTCCATCGTCGCCAAGCCGGTGCGGATGCGCGCGATGTCGGCGGTTGCGGTACGTGCCTGAGCCGCGTGCGGCCAGAAAAGCGCGCACAGCAAGAGTGACAACAGAATGCGTAAGATCGGGGCCGACATGGCCGTCAGCATAAATGACCCGCAATGAACGCATCCGCTTCCGTCGCCCTGCCCCGCATCCTGTTGCTCGAAGATGATCCGGTGAGCGCCGCATTCCTCTCCAGCGCCATCGAGGCATTACCGGCGCAGGTCGATGTCGCAAGCTCACTGGCCGAAGCGCGCGGCATGACCTCCGCCCACGCGCACGATCTCTGGCTGTTCGACGCCAACCTGCCCGACGGGAGCGGTGCCGATCTGCTCGCCGAGCTTCGCGGACGCGGCCTCAGCGTCGCCGCACTGGCGCACACCGCGGATGCGCGTCGCGACGAACTCGATGCGCTGATCGACGCCGGTTTCGAGGAAGTGCTGTTGAAGCCGCTGTCGGTGGCGCAGTTGCAGGGCGCGATCCGGCGGGTTTGCGGAATCTCGATGCAGACCGGCACGGACAGCGCGCCGCAGGATGAACCGATACGCTCCGGCAAGCTGCCAGTCTGGGACGACCACGCGGCGCTGCGCGTGCTCAACGGCAATGCTGCGCATGTCCACGCGATGCGCGGTCTGTTCGCGCAGGAATTGCCGCAGATGGCGATGCGGGTCTCCGCTGCGCTCGCGAACCGGGATACGACCGCGTTGCGCGATGAATTGCACAAGCTGCAGGCGAGCTGCGGTTTCGTCGGCGCTGCGCGTCTGGGTGGAACGATTGCTGGCCTGCGGGATGCACCAGCGTCGAAGGAAGCGGCGGCGCAGTTCGAAGCAGCGCTTCAGGACACGCTGTCGTCGCTGTCCGCTTGAATCCCGGCCACCGGTTCGACCGGTGCGCGCGGCAGCGCCGCGATCAGTTCCCACGATTTCAGACCGCGTCCGCCGAGATGATGCAGCAGCAGCGCGCGGATCACCCGGCGCAGGCCGGGCATGTCCTCGGCGCAGGGCTCGCGATCGGCGGCGAGATCGAGCAGCGCGCGACCGGTCGCGGTGTGGCTGCGGTCGCTGCGTCCGCTGTCGCCGAGCACGCGCCGGGGCCCATGCTCGGGATCGAGCCGATAGCGCGCGGCCGGATCGATGGCGGTGCCGTCGCCGTCGCAATCCCAGGCGAAACCGACGCCCAGCGCTTCGAACAGATCGCGCTCGAAGCGCCTCAGCGTCCACGCCAGCGGCAGTTCCAAGCCCAGGCGCGCGCGGGTTTCGCCATAGATCGCGTACAGGATGCCGGCGCCGTCATGGCGCGGCGCCAGCCGCAGCATGAGTTCGTTGAGATAGAAACCGGCCAGCATCACGTCGCCGTGCAGACGCGGCGCTTCGTCGATGGGTTCCGCCGAAGCGAGCTGCGCCAACTCGCCGCGCTGCATGCCGTCGAAGCGGATGTGCTGCAGCGGCTGCAGCGCCGCGCGCAGCTGTTGTTTCTTCGGGCCGTGCACGCCGCGCGCGACCAGACCTACGCGCCCGTGCTCGTGGGTGAGCACTTCCACCAGCAGGCTGGTTTCGCGCCAAGCGCGGGCGTGGAGGACGAAAGCGGGTTGGGCGCTGTAGCGCATCGGATGATCAGTGCCCGTCGCGAAACTCGTGCGGGAGCGGCTGTCGCACGTGCGGCAAATCCTCCTCGCGCGACGCACCGAACCTTTTGAAGTTCGCGCGCCCCGCAGTCAGGCTGAGATCGCCGTTGGGACCGCCCAACGTTTCATCGGCATCGTCATCGTCCTGTCCGTCGTCTTCCCAAAAACACACCGGACAAATGTCGTATGCGCCTCGCGTCGCAAGCGTCTTGCAACCGCAGCATGGACAACGTAG
>JAYUUH010000002.1:0-2261 GCA_043754745.1 Lysobacter sp. | reverse complement strand
GCCGCGGCCGGCGTCGATGGGCTGCTGGTGGTGGATCTGCCGCCGGAAGAGGCAGACGACCTGCGCATCGCGATGCGCGCGCACGACCTTTCGCTGATCCTGCTGGCGTCGCCGACCACGCCCGACAAGCGTCTCGACCGGCTCTGCGCCGATGCCGAGGGTTATCTCTATTACGTGAGCTACGCCGGGGTGACCGGCGCCAATCACCTCGACACCGGCGACGCCAGCGAGCACCTCGCGACCATCCGCGCCCGCGCCGGGGTACCCGTGGTGGCGGGTTTCGGCATCAAGGACGCCGCCAGCGCCGCCGCCATGGCCCGTTCGGCCGAAGGCGTGGTGGTCGGCAGCGCACTGGTCGCGGCCCTCGCCGAATCGGCGGACCCGGCCGATGCCGCGGTGCGCGCCCGGGCGTTCCTCGCGCCGCTGCGCGCTGCGCTGGACGCCGGCTGACAACGTTTCCGCCACGATGCCGTCCGTTCGCCCGAAACCATGCGGGGGCGAACGGAGCGGACGTTTGAGTCTTGCTAGACTGGCGCGCTAGGACCTCCAGGATGGAGGCGGCCCCTCACCAGAAGAAGACACTCGAACGCATGTCCTGGCTCAAAAAATTGATGCCCGCCCGAATCCGCACGGAAAGCGGGGCCTCCCGGAAACGCAGCGTGCCCGAAGGGCTATGGGAGAAATGCGACAGCTGCGGCGCGGTGCTGTACCGGCAGGAACTGGAAGACAACCTCGAAGTCTGTCCGCAGTGCGCCTTCCACATGCCGATCCGCGCCCGCGTCCGGCTGGCGTCGTTCCTCGATCCCGGTACCGGCACCGAGATCGGTGCCGACCTGGGGCCGACCGACGCCCTGAAGTTCAAGGACCAGAAGAAATACGTCGACCGCATCAAGTCCAGTCAGAAGGCCACCGGCGAGCGCGACGCGCTGATCGTGCTGGAAGGCGCCCTGCGCCAGCGCCCGATCGTGGCGGCCGCGTTCGACTTCGCCTTCATGGGCGGCTCGATGGGTTCGGTGGTCGGCGAACGCTTCGCCCGCGGCGCCGAGCGCGCCCGCGACATCGGCGCGCCGTTCGTCTGCTTTTCCGCCAGCGGCGGTGCGCGCATGCAGGAAAGCCTGTTCTCGCTGATGCAGATGGCCAAGACCTCGGCCGCCCTCGGCCGGCTGCGCGCGGCCGGTCTGCCGTACATCTCGGTGATGACCCATCCGACCACCGGCGGCGTTTCAGCCTCGTTCGCGATGCTGGGCGACATCAACATGGCCGAACCCGGCGCGCTGATCGGCTTCGCCGGCCCGCGCGTAATCGAACAGACCGTTCGCGAAACCCTGCCGGAAGGTTTCCAGCGCCCCGAATTCCTCCTCGACCACGGCGCCATCGACCAGATCTGCGACCGCCGCGAACTGCGCGAACGCATCGCTCATCTGGCCGCGATGCTGATGCGTCAGCCGATGCCGGAAGACGAGCTGGTGACGGAAGGCTGAAGCAGACGCTGTGGCGTTGCGCTGGAATCACATCGCTCTGATCAGCGGTCTGCTCGCGAGCGCTGCCGCTGGAGCATTGGGTCTGTCGTTGTGGATGTCGAAACCGCCGGACCGAAGTCCGCTGCCATTTCCATCACGGCTGGCGACGGATACGGAGCAGCGCGAGATTCTTGAGGTTTTGATCAAATCATCCGATCCTCGCCCGGATATTCCCTTCCCGGCGTTGATCGAGAGCGGAGTACGGTTTTGTGCCGGAGAGGAGGTCATTCTCTCGTCTGCATACACCTGTTCCCAGCCCGGCTCCGTAGAGAATTCCATCGAATCTCCGCGATTCAATCTCGATTTGGATGCTGTGCCGGAGATTGCGCTCGATTTCAGAAGAGCACTGATTCGAGCCAATCTTCGTGAGCACCGCATGCTTCGCCCCGAAGGACAGATTGTTTTCATCTCGGCTTCCGAGGCCGGGGCGTTTGCGGGAAATGACCGTCGATCTGATGGATTCTACAAACGCTATCCCGATTTGCTCGGCACTTTGAGGGCGACTCGTGCCGTGGTTTCAAAGGACGGGCGACAAGCTTTGATTTACTCGGAGATAAAATTCGGTGGCAGCGCCGGTTTTCTACACCGTTTCGAGCGTGATGATGGCCAGTGGCGACTGGAAAGCACGTACGGACTTTGGATGAGTTGATTGGTCTTCATCCGGTGCGGTGCCGGATCGTGTTCGTATTGGATTCGGGAGTTGAAACAAGCATGGCAAGAAAATACTTCGGCACCGACGGC
>JAYUUH010000001.1:0-6677 GCA_043754745.1 Lysobacter sp. | reverse complement strand
TGCTGCCGATCTTCAACACGCTATTCCAGTCGCCCTATTTTCCGGCGGAACAGTTCAGCGATCCGCGCTGGCACGCCGGATTCGCGCCCGACCTGCCGTGGCGGATGACGTTCGACACCGACCGCTATGTCGAGGGCTGGGATGGCGGGTTCGGCTTCATCCTGATCGCGCTCGCCGGCCTGTGGCTGCTGCAACTGCTGCGACCGGGACGACGCGCGTTGATGCTCGCGATCACCGCGAGTCTGTTGTTGCCGCTGCTGCCGATGCAGTACGCGCGTTATGCCTTTCCCAGCCTCGCCCTGCTGGCGGTGCTGCTGCCGGTCGGCGGCGAGGACCTGCTCGGAAAACGCGCGCTGCGATGGCTGATCGTCGGCGTCTGCCTGCTGAATCTCGCATTCCAGGCCAATGCGGGTTGGCTGCATCATTCCGCCGCATTGAAGCGCACGATCCGCAGCGGCGGCGATGCGGAAGCGATCTTCCCCGCTTATGTCCCCGAACGCGCGCTTTTGAAGCGGGTTCCGAACAGCGAGCAGGACATCGTGCTCGCCACCGATCCCATGCGCGGCTTCGTCGCAGAACTCGGCGGACGCGGCCGTACCGTTTCGCCACATGATCCATCGCTCGCCGCGGCAGCGCGGCGTGCGAACGACGACGCCTCCGGCGCGCGCTGGGCGGAAATGCTCGCGCGCGAGCGCATCCGCTGGGTGCTGGTGAATGCGGACATCCCGAATCCAGCGCTGCGCGCCGGGCTCGCGCGCAGCGGTGCGCAACGCGTGGAAACATCCGGCGACATCAAACTCTGGCGCACGCCGACGTTGCCCGCCGATGGAACGCCGCGATGAGCCTGCATCGACAGGGGCGTCACTATCTGTTGATCGGCGGCGTGCAATGGCTGCTCGATTGGGGCGTGATGGTGCTGCTCAGTCATTTCGGGCTGCTGATCGAAGCCGCGAACATCTGCGGCCGCATCAGCGGCGCGATGCTCGGTTTCTGGCTCAACGGCAAGTTCACGTTCGCCAGTGAAGACACCCGCATCGGCGGCACCCAGCTGAGACGCTTCGTGCTGATGTGGCTCTGCACTACCGCCGTCAGCACCTGGGCGATCGGGCACATCGACGATGCCTTCGGGCTGCAATGGGCGTGGCTGGCGAAACCCGCGGTCGAACTGATGCTCGGCGTAGTCGGCTTCGTGCTGTCGCGGCATTGGGTCTACAAGGCCTGATGCAAAATCGTAGAGCGGGCTTCAGCCCGCTGCCCTTCATCCGGCGAAATGCAGCGGGCTGGTTTTTAACAGCCGGATGGCTGGTCAGCCCGCTCTACAAGAAAACGAAAACGCCGGCTTTCGCCGGCGTTTCGATATCGCTTGATCGCGAAGAACTCAGTGCTTGAGGTTCTTGCGCAAACGCTCCAGCGCGCTCAGCTGGGCGAGGCTCATCGCCAGCTGGCTCTGCGCTTCCTCGGCGCTCATCTTCGGATCCTTGTGCGCCAACGCGCGATCCGCTTCTTCCAACGCCGCGCGGACCGCCGCCTCGTCGATGTCCTGCGCACGCACCACGGTGTCGGCCAGCACGGTCACGACCTGCGGCTGCACTTCGAGAATGCCGCCGGAAATCGCGAAATCCAGCACTTCGCCGTTCGGCTGGGTCACGACGACCTTGCCGGGCTTGAGGCGGGTGATCAGCGGCGCATGACGCGGCGCGATGCCGAGTTCGCCCTGCTCGCCGGTGGCGACGACGAGCGTGGCCTCGCCGTGGAAGATCTCGGCTTCGGCGCTGACGATGTCGCAACGGATGGTGGCCATGGTGTTCCAGTTCCTCGTAGGGTGGGCCTTGGCCCACCGCATTTCTCGCAACATCAAGCGTTCACGAACACCCGATGTCTCGCAATGGTGGGCCAAGGCACACCTTACAACAGCTGCTTACGCAGCCATCTTCTTGGCTTTTTCCATCGCTTCCTCGATGCCGCCGACCATGTAGAAGGCCTGTTCCGGCAGGTGGTCGCACTCGCCGTCGACGATCATCTTGAAGCCGCGGATGGTGTCCTTCAGCGACACGTACTTGCCCTTGGAGCCGGTGAACACTTCCGCGACCGTGAACGGCTGCGAGAAGAAGCGCTCGATCTTGCGCGCGCGGGCCACGGCCTGCTTGTCTTCTTCCGACAGCTCATCCATACCCAGGATCGCGATGATGTCCTTGAGCTCTTTGTATTTCTGCAGGGTGGCCTGCACGCGACGCGCGGTGTCGTAGTGTTCGTTGCCGATCACGTTCGGGTCGAGCTGGCGCGAGGTGGAATCGAGCGGATCGACCGCCGGGTAGATGCCCAGCGATGCGATGTTGCGGCTGAGCACGACGGTCGCGTCCAGATGGGCGAACGTGGTCGCCGGCGACGGATCGGTCAGGTCGTCCGCGGGCACGTACACGGCCTGGATCGAGGTGATCGAACCGGTCTTGGTCGAGGTGATGCGCTCCTGCAGCACGCCCATTTCCTCAGCCAGCGTCGGCTGGTAACCCACTGCCGACGGCATGCGGCCCAGCAGCGCCGAAACTTCGGTACCGGCCAGCGTGTAGCGGTAGATGTTGTCGACGAACAGCAGCACATCGCGGCCTTCGTCGCGGAAGTATTCGGCCATCGTCAGACCGGTCAGCGCCACGCGCAGGCGGTTGCCCGGCGGCTCGTTCATCTGGCCGTAGACCATCGCCACTTTCGACTTGGCGTGCTCTTCGATGTTGACGACGCCCGATTCCTGCATCTCGTGGTAGAAGTCGTTGCCTTCGCGGGTACGCTCACCGACGCCGGCGAACACCGACAGGCCCGAGTGCTCGGTCGCGATGTTGTTGATGAGTTCCATCATGTTCACGGTCTTGCCCACGCCGGCGCCGCCGAACAGGCCAACCTTGCCGCCCTTGGCGAACGGGCACATCAGGTCGATG
Source organism: Lysobacter sp. (assembly GCA_043754745.1). Lineage (GTDB taxonomy): Bacteria > Pseudomonadota > Gammaproteobacteria > Xanthomonadales > Xanthomonadaceae > Lysobacter_I. The sequence goes on along the minus strand of JAYUUH010000001.1, from coordinate 3,747 downwards.
ACCTTGATGCCGGTTTCCAGCAGTTCGGTGGTCGAGGCCTGGTCTTCGTACGACGGCGCCGCGCGGTGGATTTCCCACGTGGTGTCGGCCTTGATCGGGCCGGCTTCGTCGATCGGACGACCCAGCACGTCCATGATGCGGCCCAGCGTGCCGATGCCGACCGGCACCGAGATGCCGCGGCCGGTGTTGTCGGCGATCAGGTTGCGCTTCAGGCCGTCGGTGGAACCGAGGGCGATCGTACGCACCACGCCGTCGCCCAGCTGCTGCTGCACTTCCAGCGTGATTTCGGTGTTCTGCACCTTCAGCGCGTCGTACACCTTCGGCACGCTCTCGCGCGGGAATTCGACGTCGACGACGGCGCCGATGATCTGAACGATCTTGCCCTGGTTGCTCATCACTGTGTCCTCTGGAACTGAATGTGCTTATGTGGGAGCGACGCAAGTCGCGACTCGCGTCGCTCCCACAAGAGAATTTGGTTAGACCGCCGCGGCGCCGCCGACGATTTCGGAGATTTCCTGGGTGATCGCGGCCTGGCGCGCCTTGTTGTAGATCAGGTTCAGGCTGTCGATCATCTTGGTCGCGTTGTCGCTGGCGGCCTTCATCGCCACCATGCGCGCCGCGTGCTCCGACGCGACGTTCTCCATCACCGCCTGGTACACCAGCGACTCGATGTAGCGCGTCAGCACGTGCTCGAGCACGGTCTGCGCATCGGGTTCGTAGAGGTAATCCCAGTCGTGATGGGCGACCGCGGTGTCCGACGCCGGCAGTGGCAGCAGCTGATCGAACGTCGCGCGCTGGGTCATGGTGTTCACGAAGTCGTTGTAGACCATGAAGACCTTGTCGACCTTGCCGCGGCTGTAAGCGTCCAGCATCACCTTGATCACGCCGACCAGTTGTTCCACTTGCGGGGTGTCGCCCAGGTGCGTGACCGAGGCGAGCATGTCGACCTTGATCCGGCGGAAGAACACCGTGGCCTTCTGGCCGATGGTGACCACATCGACCTCGACGCCCTGTTGCTGCCAGTTGCGGATCTCGCCGAGCAGCTTGCGGAACAGGTTGTTGTTGAGGCCGCCGGCCAGACCGCGGTCCGAAGACACGATCACATAGCCGACGCGCTTGATGTCCTTGCGCTCGACCAGGTACGGATGCTGGAACTCGGAGTTCGCCTGCGCGAGATGGCCGATGACCTGCTTCATCGCGCGCGCGTACGGACGCGAGGCCTTCATGCGGTCTTGCGCCTTGCGGATCTTGGAAGCCGAGACCATTTCGAGTGCGCGCGTCACCTTGCGGGTGTTCTGCACCGACTTGATCTTGGTTTTGATTTCTCTGCCGCCTGCCATCTCTCTCTTCCCGTAGGGTGGGCCCTAGCCCACCATCGTGATTCCGCCGTTTCGACCTCTCGGTCCGCCGCAGTGGTGGGCCAGGGGCCCACCCTACGAAACATTTACCAGGAGCCGGTCTTCACGAACTCTTCGATGCCGGCCTTGAACGCGGCTTCGAGCTCGTCGTTCCAGTCGCCGCTCTCGTTGATCTTCGCCAGCACGTCGCCCTTGGTGTTGAAGAAGTGGGCGTGCAGGGCTTCCTCGAACGCGCCGATCTTGTTCACGGGCACTTCGTCCATGTAGCCCTTGTCCACGGCGTAGATCGACAGCGACTGCTCGGCGACCGACATCGGCGCGTACTGCTTCTGCTTCATCAGCTCGGTGACGCGCTGACCGCGCTCCAGCTGCTTACGGGTGGCTTCGTCGAGGTCCGAGGCGAACTGCGCGAACGCGGCCAGCTCGCGGTACTGGGCGAGCGCGATGCGGATGCCGCCCGACAGCTTCTTCATGATCTTGGTCTGGGCGGCGCCGCCGACGCGCGACACCGAGATGCCGGCGTTCACGGCCGGACGGATGCCGGCGTTGAACAGATCGGTTTCCAGGAAGATCTGGCCGTCGGTGATCGAGATCACGTTGGTCGGCACGAACGCCGACACGTCGCCGGCCTGAGTTTCGATGATCGGCAGCGCGGTCAACGAACCGGTCTTGCCCTTCACCGCGCCGTTGGTGAACTTCTCGACGTAATCTTCCGATACGCGTGCGGCGCGCTCGAGCAGGCGGCTGTGCAGGTAGAACACGTCGCCCGGGTACGCTTCGCGGCCCGGCGGGCGGCGCAGCAGCAGCGAGATCTGGCGATAGGCCACGGCCTGCTTGGACAGATCGTCGTAGATGATCAGCGCGTCTTCACCGCGGTCGCGGAAGTACTCGCCCATGGTGCAGCCGGAGTAGGCGGCGATGTACTGCATCGCGGCCGACTCGGACGCCGAGGCGGCGACGACGGTGGTGTACGCCATCGCCCCGTTGGCTTCGAGCTTGCGCACGATGTTGGAGATGGTCGAATTCTTCTGACCAATCGCCACGTAGATGCATTTGATGCCGGAATCTTTCTGATTGATGATCGCGTCGATCGCGAGCGCGGTCTTGCCGGTCTGGCGGTCGCCGATGATCAGCTCGCGCTGGCCGCGGCCGATCGGGATCATCGCGTCGACCGACTTGTAGCCGGTCTGCACCGGCTGCGACACCGACTTGCGCCAGATCACGCCCGGGGCGATGGTTTCCACCGGCGAAGAAGTCTTGGCTTCGATCGGGCCCTTGCCGTCGATGGCTTCGCCCAGCGCGTTGACAACGCGACCCAGCAGTTCCGGACCGGTCGGCACTTCGAGAATACGGCCGGTGGTCTTGGCGGTGTCGCCTTCGCGCAGTGTCTTGTAGTCGCCGAGGACCACGGCGCCGACCGAGTCGCGCTCGAGGTTCAGCGCAAGTGCGGTGGTGTTGCCGGGCAGCTCGATCATTTCGCCCTGCATCACGTCGGCCAGGCCGTGGATGCGCACGATGCCGTCGGACACCGAGGTCACGGTGCCTTCGTTGCGCGCTTCCGCCGAGAGCTTGACCTTCTCGATGCGGGTCTTGATCAGTTCACTGATTTCGGACGGGTTGAGCTGGGAGGTAGCCATCGTTGTTTCCTGTGTAGGGTGGGCCTTGGCCCACCATTACGAATTCCGAAGATATCGCAGTGGTTTGTTGATCGAGCGGTGGGCCGGGGGCCCACCCTACAAATCGTTATTGCGCCAACGCCGTCTGCAGCCGCGAAAGCTTGTTCTTGAGCGAACCGTCGATGACCACGTCGCCTGCGTCGATCACCGCGCCGCCGATCAGGCTGGCGTCGACCGCGGTTTCGAGTTCGACCTCGCGACCGAAGCGGCGCTTCAGCGCGATCTTGATGCTCTCGACTTCGGCCGCCGGCATCGCCGTGGCCGAGGTGATCCGGGCCTTGACGATGCGTTCGGCATCGGCGCGCAGTTCCTCGAACAGCCCGGCGATTTCCGGCAGCAGCGGCAGCCGGCGGTTGTCGGCCAGCAGCGCGAGGAAATTGCCGAAGAGGTCGTTGCCGAACAGGTCCGCGCTGTCCACGCTGTTGCCGACCGGCGGCGACAGCAGGGCGACCGCGTCGCCGCGGTCGAGCTGCGGATGACCGAGCAACGACTGCGCGCGCGGATCGGCGGAGACGCGCGCCGCGAAGGCGAGCGCGTCCGACCATGTCGGCGTGGCGCTGGCATCGCGGGCGATCGCATACGCGGCGCGGGCGTAGGGGCGTGCGAGGGTGAGAGCCTGGCTCATCGGTCGATTCGTCCCGTCACAGCTGGGCGGCGAGTTCGTCGATCAGCGCCTTGTGGGCGTTGGCGTCGATCTCGCGCTTCAGCAGCTT